>NZ_JFXL01000055.1:0-345 GCF_000588255.1 Acinetobacter sp. 1424608 | reverse complement strand
ACGGCTGCGACCACGACCTCGGCCACTTGAACGGCCACGATCATCATCTTCGTCGTCGTCATAACGGCTGCGACCACGACCTCGGCCACTTGAGCGACCGCGATCATCATCTTCGTCATCATCATCACGACGGCTGCGACCACGACCTCGGCCACTTGAACGGCCACGATCATCATCTTCGTCGTCGTCATAACGGCTGCGACCACGACCTCGGCCACTTGAACGGCCACGATCATCATCTTCGTCGTCGTCATAACGGCTGCGACCACGACCTCGGCCACCTGAACGGCCACGATCATCGTCTTCATCGTCGTCATCATAACGGCTGCGACCACGACCTCGGCC
>NZ_JFXL01000054.1:0-385 GCF_000588255.1 Acinetobacter sp. 1424608 | reverse complement strand
GATATGTGAAGCTGACCAATACTAATTGCTCGTGAGGCTTGACTATACAACACCCAAGCAGTTGTATATAAAGCATCAATCGATTCATAAATCTACAAAGAAACTTGATTTAGTTATTTCACTAGATAAAATGAACACAGTCAGATTCAATCAGCCCAATCTGTAAAGATTTGGAAAACGCTTCGGCAGTCAATAAGACCAAAGCAAGTATCCATAACAGTTGTGCTGGCGACCATAGCAAGAGTGAACCACCTGATCCCTTCCCGAACTCAGAAGTGAAACCTCTTAGCGCTGATGGTAGTGTGGGGTTACCCATGTGAGAGTAAGTCATCGCCAGCTCATTATTCCAAACACCCCAATCTCAAAAGAGGTCGGGGTGTTTTTT
>NZ_JFXL01000053.1:0-515 GCF_000588255.1 Acinetobacter sp. 1424608 | reverse complement strand
ATGGTCTATAATGCACATCCATCGGCGGTGATGCAGATAGAAACTTGTTGAAAAACAGTTACTTGAGATTAAGTTGGTTACTTTAAGTGATGAATTTGATGTTAAGTTGGTTTGAAAGATAAGTTTTAAAAATATCGAAATTACCTGTTGACTTTTAAGAGATTAAGAGTAATATAGCCGACCTAGCTTGCTGGTGACGAACCAGGAAGAAGATCATTAAGAGAATTGAAGAACAACTTGTGTGGATTTTTACTGATTGATTAATCGAAATAATTTTCATTGATTGATTGGTTTAAATTACTCGAAGTTTATTTGAGCGAAATTTAAGTCAGTAATTGATGAGCCAGAATTGGCACCTTGTCTATAAATAAGGTGCAAAATGATTTTAACTGAAGAGTTTGATCATGGCTCAGATTGAACGCTGGCGGCAGGCTTAACACATGCAAGTCGAGCGGGGGAAGGTAGCTTGCTACTGGACCTAGCGGCGGACGGGTGAGTAATGCTTAGGAATCTGC
>NZ_JFXL01000052.1:0-579 GCF_000588255.1 Acinetobacter sp. 1424608 | reverse complement strand
TGTGGTTGTTACAGTTACTGCTGGTGCAACCGCATCTACTGTACCAGTTGATGGTGCTGATGGGTTACCCGCTGGGTCAGTTGCAACAACTGTAACTTTGTCTCCATCTTTAAGATCACCTGGGTTTGGTACTGTCCATTTACCATCCGGGCCTGCAACTACAGTCGCTGTTGTACCATCTGGGAAAGTGACCTTAACTGTTGAACCAGCTTCTGCTGTACCTGTTACAGGATTAGTTGCATTGATTGGATCAATTACTGGTGCATTTGGCGCAGTGGTATCAACAGTCACCACAGCATTAGTTGTACCCACATTACCTGCCGGGTCAGTCGCTGTCACAGTCACCGTATGCGGACCGTCTGTCAACACTGGAAGTGTATTGTCTGCAAGGGTCCAGGTGCCATCACCATTATTGGTTGCCGGGTAGTTCACACCGTCTACAGTCACCACAACTTTCGCTATTGGATCGTTCACTGTACCGCTTAACGCAGGTGTGCTGTCATTGGTTAATGTGGTTGTTACAGTTACTGCTGGTGCAACCGCATCTACTGTACCAGTTGATGGTGCTGATGGGTTACC
>NZ_JFXL01000051.1:0-835 GCF_000588255.1 Acinetobacter sp. 1424608 | reverse complement strand
GCCGCCTTGACCACCGAAGCCGCCTTGACCACCGAAGCCACCTTGACCACCGAAGCCGCCTTGACCGCCGAAGCCACCTTGACCACCGAAGCCACCTTGACCACCGAAGCCACCTTGACCACCGAAGCCAGCGCCTTGAGCACCACCAAAGCCAGCGCCTTGACCACCGAAGCCACCTTGACTACCACCCTGAGCTGGGAAACCTGCACCTTGTGCACCTGCTGGACGTGGGTTACGAGCTGGAACAACTGTAGAAATTGCGTGTTTGTAAACCATTTGACTTACAGTATTTTTTAATAAAACAACATATTGGTCAAAAGATTCAATATGACCTTGTAATTTAATACCGTTAACAAGGAAAATAGAAACTGGGATACGTTCTTTACGGAGAGAATTTAAGAACGGATCTTGTAAAGTTTGACCTTTAGACATTTTTAACTCCAAAAAAAAATTTTTAAATCAGCGCAAAAAAACTATCTTTATTTTTCAACTAAAAATTATAAAAAGACAGTGTGCAAATTTTGCTTTATCCATAAGAGTTTCGCAAGTCTTCTTTCGCCTGCTTTATCGTCAAGTAAGTTTTAAAATCGTGTATTTCTTGCAAAGAACGTAACCACGTATATTGACGTTTGGCAAGTTGTCGTGTTGCAAATAAGGCTTTATCCTCCATTTCTTGCTTTTTTTTGAGACTCATATCACTTTTTAATAGAAATTCTAGAGCTTGTCGATAACCAACAGAACGCATAGAGGGTAAATTTTCATCTAAATCGTATTTTTCAATTAGAGATTCAACTTCACTCAAAAAACCGATATCCCACATTTTGCTTAATCTTTG
>NZ_JFXL01000050.1:0-960 GCF_000588255.1 Acinetobacter sp. 1424608 | reverse complement strand
CATTTCAATGCAAACTCTTTCAAATTGGAATAATAAAGCAAAGACTGGCACCTTAGCAGGCACTAAACAATATTCACCTGATCTAAATGCCTTACTCGAAGAAAATAAAAAGCTCAAACAACAGCTCAAAACAGCTGAAATGGAACGTGAATTTCTAAAAAAGGCAGCAGCGTACTTTGCGAAAGAAAGTCAGTAAGGTACGCCTATATGAAACAGCAAAGATATTTATTCCCGATTAGCTTTATGGCTAGATTACTTCACGTTTCAGTGTCACGATTTTATGATTGGCTAAAACGAGGCATGAATAAAAGATTGGTTCAGCGAAATCAACAGACAATTTTGGTCAAAATAGCTCATGAGGAAACTAAACAAAGCTATGGCTATATTCGATTAACTAAGCATTTACAAGCGCAAGGTATCAAAATCAGTACGTATGCTGTACGTCAAATAAAAAAGCTCAACCAGCTGTATTGTAAGCGTCATAAGCGTTTCAAAAGAACTACGAAGAGTGATCATAATCGAGCGATCTACGCAAATTTACTAGAGCAACAGTTTTCAATGACTAAGCCCAATCTTGCATGGTCAAGCGATATTACATACATTTGGACTGCTGAAGGTTGGTTATACTTGGCAGCAGTAAAAGACCTGTACACGAAACAAGTGGTTGGCTATAGCTTAAATGAGCGTATGACCGCACAACTTGTTTGCAATGCACTGACTATGGCGATTCGTAATCAAAAACCAACGAAAGGCTTAATTATTCATTCGGACAGAGGCAGCCAATATTGCAGCCATGAATATCGAAAGATACTGGAAAAATGTGATTTTCAAGGTTCAATGAGCAAACGTGGGGACTGTTACGATAATGCACCGATTGAAAGTTTCTGGGGCATACTCAAGAATGAATTAGTGCATCATTGCAACTATAAAACCAGAGATGAAGCTAAAGCAGATATTACA
>NZ_JFXL01000049.1:0-1055 GCF_000588255.1 Acinetobacter sp. 1424608 | reverse complement strand
CATCTCCTATTTCCCCAGTTGTTGATGCCGTTCAAAGTGGTATTGATGTTCTTCAAGGTGTGGAAAGTTTAAAAACTAGCATTATTAATACAGGCATTAATACTGTTGCGGACACTGTAGTTGGCGTACTTCCTCAAACTGAACACCCTGTTACTGATATTGCTCACCTCGGTACATTAACTTTTGAAACTTCTCGCGATACTGTAAATGGTGCGCTTGAAGTTGTATCTGATTTAGTGGGCGGCAATATCCAAGGTGCAACTGATCATGCGACTGGTATTGTCAACACTCTCGTTTCAAATGGCACAACTGCGACTGGCATTTTAACCGACATTCTTGGTGGCGTAACTGGTGCTATTGGTGGTGTTACTGGTGGTACCACTGGCGGTAACCCGCTTGGTACTGTGACTGATATCATCGGTGGTTTAACTGGTGGCGCTACTGGCGGTAACCCGCTTGGTACTGTGACTGATATCATCGGTGGTTTAACTGGTGGTGTTACTGGTGGTAACCCTCTTGGCACTGTGACTGACATTATCGGTGGTTTAACTGGTGGTGTTACTGGTGGTAACCCTCTTGGCACTGTGACTGACATTATCGGTGGTGTGACGGGCGGTGTTACTGGCGGTAATCCTCTTGGTACTGTGACTGACATTATCGGTGGTTTAACTGGTGGCGCTACTGGCGGCAACCCGCTTGGTACTGTGACTGACATCATCGGTGGTGTAACGGGCGGGATTATTGGTGGTGGTACATCTCCTATTTCCCCAGTTGTTGATGCCGTTCAAAGTGGTATTGATGTTCTTCAAGGTGTGGAAAGTTTAAAAACTAGCATTATTAATACAGGCATTAATACTGTTGCGGACACTGTAGTTGGCGTACTTCCTCAAACTGAACACCCTGTTACTGATATTGCTCACCTCGGTACATTAACTTTTGAAACTTCTCGCGATACTGTAAATGGTGCGCTTGAAGTTGTATCTGATTTAGTGGGCGGCAATATCCAAGGTGCAACTGATCATGCGACTGGTATTGTCAACACTCTCGTTTCAAAT
>NZ_JFXL01000048.1:0-1804 GCF_000588255.1 Acinetobacter sp. 1424608 | reverse complement strand
GGAAATTTGAACAACACTTATAAGTGATATTTTGCTCCCCAAATGATGTTATAAACATCAATATATGGAGTATTTTATGGCACGTAGACCAAGAAGAAATCATTCAAATGATTTTAAAGCTAAGGTAGCACTTGCTGCGATTAAAGCAGAAAAAACACTTGCTGAATTGAGTGCTGAATTTGATGTTCATCAAAACCAAATTATCGACTGGAAAAATCAACTGATTTCAGCTTCCTCGCAAGCTTTCGATCAATCAAAAGCTCCAACAGAACCACCCATCGATCTAAAAAAACTACATGCAAAAATCGGTGAGCAGGCATTAGAAATTGATTTTTTAGAAGGTGTGTTGAAGAAACTGGGCCGCTTCAACCACAAAAGTTAATCGATGACTCACTTCAGATTTCAGTATCTAAGCAAGCTCAGCTGCTGAAAGTCTCCCGTGGTTGTTATTACTATCGCCCAAAACCTGTGAGTGCATCAGATCTGAAGCTGATGCGGTGTATGGATGAGTTACATATGCAATACCCTTTTGCAGGTAGCCGTATGATGCGTGATTTGTTGAATCGTCAAGGACATCATATAGGACGACGTCATACACGTACTTTAATGAAGAAAATGGGCATTAATGCGTTATATTGCAAACCAAATTTAAGCCAGGCTAATCAAGCTCACCGCAAATATCCATATCTGCTCAAAGGATTGGCTATTCAGCGCAGTAATCAAGTGTGGTCTACGGATATAACGTATATCCCTATGGCAAAAGGCTTTGTTTATTTATGTGCTGTGATTGATTGGCATAGCCGCAAGGTACTTGCGCATAGAGTATCGATTAGTATGGAGGTTACATTTTGCATAGAAACATTAAATGAAGCTATTGAAAAATATGGTCGACCTGAAATATTTAATACAGACCAAGGCAGTCAGTTTACCAGTGATGCATTTATTGATGTATTGAAATCAAATGACATCCAAATCAGCATGGATGGTAAAGGTCGATGGGTTGATAATGTGATGGTTGAACGATTATGGCGGAGCGTTAAATATGAAGAGGTGTATCTCAAAGCCTACAGCAATGTTTTGGATGCGAAGAAGCAATTAAACGCATATTTTGAATTTTATAATTTGAAACGACCTCATTCGAGTCTGGACAAAATGACTCCAGATGAGTTTTACTATGACCAGCTACCACAACAAAATAAGGTAGCTTAACTAGAGCAGAGTATCACTTATAAATAAGCTTTTAGTTGTTCAAACATGTGGGACCACCTCTCTTTTGACTGTTCACACAAGACGATACAGATTTTAGACTTTATGATTGGTGATAAAAATAATGGTGAACTTAAGTACAAGAGCGATAAAAAGAGTGAAGTAATGAAAGCCACGGGGGACAATGATTTAGCTATGCTTAATTTAGTGTGTGAAAATGCTAAGGCTATAAAATAGTATCTGTGAATTATAAGACTTGTTTTTAATACAGGTATATACAATTTTCTTGGAGATCCAACTTTGAAAAAAATGAAGTTAAAGATTTAATAATTAGAGCCTGTAAATTATTTTGTGTAAGTTCCATTTTTTATAAATGATCTTTTAATCGATCATCGAACTGAATCGTAAACCAATTCATTGCTAAACGCCAATTTTGAATTGGCATCGTCCATTTCTTCGCAGCATTTGATGTTGCTAAGTAAATGACCTTCTTTACTGAGTCATCAGATGAAAAGATTTTCCTTTTCTTCGTTGAATGGCGTATTACGCTATTCAACGACTCAATCGCATTTGTTGTATAAATTGCATGACGTATTTC
>NZ_JFXL01000047.1:0-1985 GCF_000588255.1 Acinetobacter sp. 1424608 | reverse complement strand
ATTGTCTGTTGATTTCGCTGAACCAATCTTTTATTCATGCCTCGTTTTAGCCAATCATAAAATCGTGACACTGAAACGTGAAGTAATCTAGCCATAAAGCTAATCGGGAATAAATATCTTTGCTGTTTCATATAGGCGTACCTTACTGACTTTCTTTCGCAAAGTACGCTGCTGCCTTTTTTAGAAATTCACGTTCCATTTCAGCTGTTTTGAGCTGTTGTTTGAGCTTTTTATTTTCTTCGAGTAAGGCATTTAGATCAGGTGAATATTGTTTAGTGCCTGCTAAGGTGCCAGTCTTTGCTTTATTATTCCAATTTGAAAGAGTTTGCATTGAAATGCCAAGTTGTCTGGCTGTTTCCGATACATTGCCTTGATTGGCTTCAATCAATTTTATTGCTTCAACTTTAAATTCTGCGGTGTAAGTCTTCTGTTTCTTGCTCATGGTAAACTCCTGATGAGTGTCTATAGTTTACCAAGTTAAAACCTCCTGTTTTCTCAGCACACATCAATCAGGCTTACTCTCTAATGTACTTTCAACTGTAACCAATACAGTCTCGCATGCTACAACAGGATTAGTTTCTGATGTAGTGGGTACCGTAACTGGTACTGCAGGCTCAACAAATCCATTAGGAACCATAACCAATGTGGTAGGTGGTTTAACTGGTGGCGTGACTGGCGGTAGCCCTGTTGGTGGATTAACCAACGTTATTGGTGGTGTAACTGGCGCTATTGGCGGTGTAACTGGTGGTGCTACTGGTAGCAATCCTGTTGGTACCGTGACCGATATTATTGGCGGTGTCACTGGTGGTGTAGTCGGAGGCGGAACTTCTCCACTGGCACCAGTTGTTAACGTCGTACAAAGCGGTATTGACGTGCTACAAGGTGTCGAAAGTCTAAAAACCAGCATTATTAATACAGGCATTAATACTGTTGCGGACACTGTAGTTGGCGTACTTCCTCAAACTGAACATCCTGTTACTGATATTGCTCACCTCGGTACATTAACTTTTGAAACTTCTCGCGATACTGTAAATGGTGCTTTAGAAACAGTTTCTCATTTAGTAGGTGGTGACATCCAAGGAGCTACCCAATCTGCAACAGGTATTCTTGGAACACTTGTTCATAACGGTTCAACTGCAACTGGTATTTTAACTGACATTCTTGGTGGTGTGACAGGTGCTATTGGCGGTGTAACTGGTGGCGCTACTGGTGGCAACCCGCTTGGTACTGTAACTGACATTATTGGTGGTGTGACAGGTGCTATTGGCGGTGTAACTGGTGGCGCTACTGGTGGCAACCCACTTGGTACTGTAACTGACATTATTGGTGGGGTAACTGGTGCTATCGGCGGTGTAACTGGTGGCGCTACTGGTGGCAACCCGCTTGGTACTGTAACTGACATTATTGGTGGGGTAACTGGTGCTATCGGCGGTGTAACTGGTGGCGCTACTGGTGGCAACCCGCTTGGTACTGTAACTGACATTATTGGTGGTGTGACGGGCGCTATCGGTGGTGTAACTGGTGGTACTACTGGCGGTAACCCGCTTGGTACTGTGACTGACATTATCGGTGGAGTAACTGGTGCCATCGGCGGTGTTACTGGTGGCGCTACTGGCGGTAACCCGCTTGGTACTGTGACTGACATCATCGGTGGTGTGACGGGCGGGATTATTGGTGGTGGTGCATCTCCTATTTCCCCAGTTGTTGATGCCGTTCAAAGTGGTATTGATGTTCTTCAAGGTGTGGAAAGTTTAAAAACTAGCATTATTAATACAGGCATTAATACTGTTGCGGACACTGTAGTTGGCGTACTTCCTCAAACTGAACACCCTGTTACTGATATTGCTCACCTCGGTACATTAACTTTTGAAACTTCTCGCGATACTGTAAATGGTGCGCTTGAAGTTGTATCTGATTTAGTGGGCGGCAATATCCAAGGTGCAACTGATCATGCGACTGGTATTGTCAACACTCTCGTTTCAAAT
>NZ_JFXL01000046.1:0-2047 GCF_000588255.1 Acinetobacter sp. 1424608 | reverse complement strand
TTGGTCGGACACTCTGAACGCCGTGATATTTTTGGCGATAACGTTGAAATTTTGAAGGCGAAACTCCAAAATGCATTAAATGCGGGCTTGACTGTCATTTATTGTGTGGGCGAAAGTCTTGAACAGCGTGAACAAGGGCAGGCAGAGCAAGTTGTTTTACAACAAATTTGTGATATTGCACCTGTAGTGACTGCTGAACAGTGGCAAAACCAAGTCGTAATTGCTTATGAGCCGATTTGGGCAATTGGTACTGGTAAAACAGCTTCACCACAAGATGCGCAAGCAATGCACGCTAAAATTCGTGAAGGCTTATGCCAGCTTACTTCAGCGGGTTCAAGTATTGCTATTTTATATGGTGGTAGTGTAAAAGCTGAAAATGCTGTTGAATTAGCTGCATGTCCAGATATTAATGGTGCGTTGGTGGGTGGTGCTTCATTAAATGCAGCATCTTTTTATCAAATTGTACAAGCCTTCGCGCAAAGCAAATAACGAGGATAGGGTATGCACTCTTTTGTACTTGTTGTACATATTATTTTAGCTGTACTGATGATTGCATTGATTTTAGTGCAACATGGTAAAGGCGCAGATGCTGGTGCTTCTTTTGGTGGTGGCGGTGCAGCAAATGTATTTGGTGCATCTGGTTCGGGTAACTTCCTTACTCGCCTGACTGCTGTTTTAACTGCATTGTTTTTTGTAACGAGTTTGACTCTTGCTGTTTTTGCAAAAAAACAGACTACAGAGGCATATAGTTTGAAAACTGTACAAACAACAGCACCAGCTCAAACAACATCGCCTGAAACTTCACCAAATGCACCAAAAACGGGTCAATAATTCGAAATAGGGCTTTCCTTTTGCAGTTGGAAGGACTAGAATGCGTCCCACAAGCTGCGGTGGTGGTGGAATTGGTAGACACGCTACCTTGAGGTGGTAGTGCCTTCGGGCGTGGGGGTTCAAGTCCCCCCTTCCGCACCAACTTTGAACCAGAAAGTTGAGTGCAAGCAGTTTATTGATGCGGGATGGAGCAGTCTGGTAGCTCGTCGGGCTCATAACCCGAAGGTCGTTGGTTCAAATCCAGCTCCCGCTACCAATTTGATTAAGGTGCAACTTAATCAAGCGAATATTGTAAAGTTTACATTGACTTTTTTCGATATTTGTATATAATTTTTGCACGTTGATGCGGGATGGAGCAGTCTGGTAGCTCGTCGGGCTCATAACCCGAAGGTCGTTGGTTCAAATCCAGCTCCCGCTACCAAGTTTCTTAAAAGAGGCTCACAGACAGGTGGGCCTTTTTGCACAGTGGACTATTGTTTTCTGTGCTACATAGGGGCGATTAACGCCCTTTTTTATTGGTTATCGTATCGCTATCGTGTAGTGTCGACATCAATTGGTCAAATAGTCATGCTTCACTATAGTAGGTCTGTGTCGGTTAAAACAACCGATTGAATCGCACGAGAATGACGAGAGTAAATGAAATTATCAAATAAATCCCAAGCATTGTATGACATGATTGCTCCAGCAGTGCAGGCATGTGGTGTTGACCTGTGGGGAATCGAATTCCTTCCACAAGGTAAACGTTCATTATTGCGTATTTATATCGATAGACCGGTTGATGAAAACGCTGAACCAGTGATTAATGAAGATGGTGAAGTAGAACAAGGTCGTGGTATTGGCGTACAAGATTGTGTACGTGTTACACAACAAGTCGGCGCGATGTTGGATGTTCATGATCCGATTTCAGGTGAATATTCTTTAGAAGTTTCTTCACCAGGTTGGGATCGCCCATTTTTTCAACTTGAACAGTTGCAAAGCTATATTGGACAACAAGTTGCTTTGCGTTTAATTGCAGCAGTAGAAAATCGCCGTAAATTTCAAGCAAAACTCCTTGCTGTAGACCTTGAAAATGAAGAGATTAAGGTTGAAGTTGAAGGAAAGCATGTGCTTGATATCGACAGCAACAATATCGATAAAGCAAACTTGATCTATCAAGATTAAATTTATTTAAATTATATAAGAAATCGGTAGGTGACTTATGGGCCGCGAAATTCTT
>NZ_JFXL01000045.1:0-2343 GCF_000588255.1 Acinetobacter sp. 1424608 | reverse complement strand
GGGTTGATAATGTGATGGTTGAACGATTATGGCGGAGCGTTAAATATGAAGAGGTGTATCTCAAAGCCTACAGCAATGTTTTGGATGCGAAGAAGCAATTAAACGCATATTTTGAATTTTATAATTTGAAACGACCTCATTCGAGTCTGGACAAAATGACTCCAGATGAGTTTTACTATGACCAGCTACCACAACAAAATAAGGTAGCTTAACTAGAGCAGAGTATCACTTATAAATAAGCTTTTAGTTGTTCAAACATGTGGGACCACCTCTGTTTTAGTTGGACAAATAAGTCCAACTAAAACATTTTTATATAGTTATAAGTGATTAGCCGCTTATCCCGAAAAAGTGAAGAATAATTCCTATAGCGCAGCAACCAGCTAAAGTAGTCATCATTCCAAGTTTGAAACGGAATAAAGCAAGCATAGCTATGATTGATAACATTAGTGACCATGGGTTAATGCTGGATAAAACTGGAACTTGTAAAACCATTCCATATTTATGAATTACATTAACTTCAGCAAATAATGTATGTAATGCAAACCACACTGATAGATTAAGGATCACTCCAACAACAGCTGCTGTAATTGTCGAAAGTATGGCATTTAAAGCCTTATTATTTCTTAATGCTTCAATATATGGAGCACCAATAAAAATGAATAGAAAAGAGGGTACAAATGTTACCCATTTCGCTAATATACCTCCAAGAGTACCAGCCAAGGCAGGATTCAATGATCCTGGGTCTCGATACGCTGCCATAAAGCCTACAAACTGAACTACACTAATCAGGGGGCCAGGGGTGGTTTCAGCCATACCAAGTCCGATCAGCATTTCACTAGGTTTAAGCCAATGGAAGTTTTCGACGGCTTGCTGTGCAACATAAGATAAAATTGCATAAGCACCACCAAACGTAAGTACGGACATTTTGCTGAAGAATAGAGCGATATGCGTATAAACATTATCTTTGCCCATTAAAGTAATAAAAGCTATAAGTGGGCCGAGCCATAAGACCAAACCAATGAGAGTAATTTTTAGAGCTCTTGTATGGGAAGGTTGTACATGCTCTGGGATCTGCTTAGCAAAAGCAGCATCAATAGCTGCTAATGAAGCATTAGAGCTATTAGCGTCAGAATGAGATGAGGAGGCGTTAAATGCTTTACTTCCACTTTTATTTCCGATGTAACCGATAAGCGCAGCAACTAAAATAATAAATGGAAAAGGCAAAGCAAAGATAAAGATGCCGATAAATGACAAGATAGCGACAATGACCATCACCTTGTTTTTTAAGGCTCGACGACCTACACGCATGACAGCTTCAAGAACTACTGCAAGTACGGCTGCTTTTAATCCAAAGAATAATGCTTGAACAATACTAATCTGACCATAACTTGCATAAATCCAGCTTAGTATTCCTAATGCAAGTAGACCCGGTAAAATAAAGAGAGTACCCGCAACGAGTCCGCCACGTGTTCGGTGTAATAACCAACCTATGTATACAGCCAACTTATGTGCTTCAGGACCAGGAACAAGTGTACAGTAATTTAAGGCATGTAAAAAACGCGTTTCACTAATCCATTGTTTCTCTTCAACTAAAATTTTATGCATTACTGCGATTTGCCCCGCAGGTCCACCAAAGCTAAGCGCAGCTACTTTAAGCCATACCCAAAAAGCTTCACGAAATGAAACACCATGAAGTTCATGTGGGGGAATGCTTTCAGCTAAAGCAGTGGAATCTTCATTTGTATTCATTGCTATTTCACCTAAATTTTTGAAATTTAAAAAGTATTTGATGCGTTTAATCATTCAGTACAGAGCTATTTTTATTAAAGCTAGACAATAGGCCATTAAAGATTGCATTTGATGCGACTAATAATTGGTCATCATCTGTAATGTTTTCATGTATTCCTGCAAAGACGGTTTCTATGCCTGAAGCTTCGGGTGGCTCAACCCCGCCAATATCAAGATAGTGGACAATCTCTGCAATTTTTTTCAAAGCAGGTGTTTCTAAATTAAAACTATGTAAAAGAACTTCGAAGGTAAGAGGTGGATCAGGAAATTTGAACAACACTTATAAGTGATATTTTGCTCCCCAAATGATGTTATAAACATCAATATATGGAGTATTTTATGGCACGTAGACCAAGAAGAAATCATTCAAATGATTTTAAAGCTAAGGTAGCACTTGCTGCGATTAAAGCAGAAAAAACACTTGCTGAATTGAGTGCTGAATTTGATGTTCATCAAAACCAAATTATCGACTGGAAAAATCAACTGATTTCAGCTTCCTCGCAAGCTTTCGATCAATCAAAAGCTCCAACAGAACCACCCATCGATCTAAAAAAA
>NZ_JFXL01000044.1:0-2436 GCF_000588255.1 Acinetobacter sp. 1424608 | reverse complement strand
CAAGTCAGTTGCACTTACTGTGTAGTCAGTGCCGTTAACGTTTACGACTGTGCCTACCACTGCATCTGGACCCAACGCTACACGGGCATTAAAGCTGCCATCTGTGCCAAGTTCTGATGCATTGATGATGCCATCAGCATTTAAGTCATCCGGTACTGTAATCGGACCAAGCAAGTTCGCTGCTGCAGTATCTACAGTCACGACCGCGCTACCTGTGCCCACATTACCTGCAGGGTCGGTTGCTGTCACAGTCACAGTATGCGGACCGTCAGCCAACACTGGAAGTGTATTGTCTGCAAGTGTCCAGGTACCGTTACCATTGTTCACCGCAGTATAGTTCACACCATTTACAGTCACCACAACAGTCGCTGTTGGATCATTCACTGTACCTGTTAATTCAGGTGTACTGTCATTGGTGGTGACATCACTTAAACCAACTGTCGGCGCAGTAGCGTCTAAAGTTACCGTCACATCTGCCGGGCTACTGATGTTGCCTTGCGCATCCACTGCTTGGGCATGAATGGTAATTGGGCCATCCGCTGTTACAGGAATCGCTGCGGTGATATAGCCATTGCCAAGGTCAGTTGCACTCACTGTGTAGTCAGTGCCATTAACATTCACAACAGTACCCACCGCTGCATCTGGGCCCAACGCTACACGCGCATTGAAGCTACCGTCTGTGCCAAGTTCTGATGCATTGATGATACCGTCGGCATTTAAGTCATCCGGTACGGTGATCGCACCAAGCAAGTTCGCTGGTGTGGTATCCACAGTTACAGTGACATCGGTAGGACTGCTGATATTACCTTGTGCATCCACTGCTTGGGCATGGATGGTAATTGCACCATCGGCTGTTACAGGAATCGCTGCTGTGATATAGCCATTCGTCAAGTCAGTTGCATTGACAGTGTAGTCAGTGCCGTTAACATTCACAACAGTACCCACCGCTGCATCTGGACCCAACGTTACACGGGCATTAAAGCTACCGTCTGCGCCAAGTTCTGATGCATTGATAATACCATCAGCATTTAAGTCATCCGGTACTGTAATCGGGCCAAGCAAGTTTGCTGGTGTTGTATCCACAGTCACAGTGACATCTATTGGACTGCTGATATTACCTTGTGCATCCACTGCTTGGGCATGAATGGTAATCGGACCATCCGCTGTTACAGGAATCGCTGCGGTGATATAGCCATTCGTCAAGTCAGTTGCACTTACTGTGTAGTCAGTGCCGTTAACGTTTACTACAGTACCCACCGCTGCATCTGGACCCAATGCTACACGGGCATTAAAGCTACCGTCTGCGCCAAGTTCTGATGCATTGATGATGCCATCAGTATTTAAGTCATCCGGTACTGTGATCGCACCAAGCAAGTTCGCTGGTGTGGTATCCACAGTCACAGTGACATCTGTTGGACTGCTGATATTACCTTGTGCATCCACCGCTTGTGCATGGATAGTAATTGGGCCATCAGCAACCACTGGGATCACTGCTGTGATATAGCCATTCGTCAAGTCAGTTGCACTCACTGTGTAGTCAGTGCCGTTAACGTTTACTACAGTACCCACCGCTGCATCTGGACCTAATCCTACACGGGCATTGAAGCTATTGTCTGTACCCAGTTCTGATGCATTGATGATGCCATCAGTATTTAAGTCATCCGGTACTGTAATCGCACCAAGCAAGTTCGCTGGTGTGGTATCTACAGTTACAGTGACATCTGTTGGACTGCTGATGTTGCCTTGCGCATCCACTGCTTGTGCATGGATTGTAATTGGGCCATCTGCTGTTACAGGAATCGCTGCTGTGATATAGCCATTGCCAAGGTCAGTCGCACTCACTGTGTAATCAGTACCATTGACATTCACAACAGTACCCACCGCTGCGTCAGAACCCAATGCTACGCGGGCATTGATGCTGCCGTCTGTGCCAAGTTCTGATGCATTGATAATGCCGTCAGCATTTAAGTCATCCGGTACTGTAATCGCTCCAAGTAAGTTCGCTGGAAGCGTATCTACAGTCACGATTACATCTGCTGGACTGCTGATATGACCTTGTGAATCCACTGCTTGTGCATGGATGGTGATTGGACCATCTGCAGTTACAGGAATTGCTGCGGTGATATAGCCATTCGTCAAGTCAGTTGCACTTACTGTGTAGTCAGTGCCGTTAACGTTTACGACTGTGCCTACCACTGCATCTGGACCCAACGCTACACGGGCATTAAAGCTGCCATCTGTGCCAAGTTCTGATGCATTGATGATGCCATCAGCATTTAAGTCATCCGGTACTGTAATCGGACCAAGCAAGTTCGCTGCTGCAGTATCTACAGTCACGACCGCGCTACCTGTGCCCACATTACCTGCAGGGTCGGTTGCTGTCACAGTCACAGTATGCGGACCGTCAGCCAACACTGGAAGTGTATTGTCTGCAAG
>NZ_JFXL01000043.1:0-2772 GCF_000588255.1 Acinetobacter sp. 1424608 | reverse complement strand
CAAGTCAGTTGCACTTACTGTGTAGTCAGTGCCGTTAACGTTTACGACTGTGCCTACCACTGCATCTGGACCCAACGCTACACGGGCATTAAAGCTGCCATCTGTGCCAAGTTCTGATGCATTGATGATGCCATCAGCATTTAAGTCATCCGGTACTGTAATCGGACCAAGCAAGTTCGCTGCTGCAGTATCTACAGTCACGACCGCGCTACCTGTGCCCACATTACCTGCAGGGTCGGTTGCTGTCACAGTCACAGTATGCGGACCGTCAGCCAACACTGGAAGTGTATTGTCTGCAAGTGTCCAGGTACCGTTACCATTGTTCACCGCAGTATAGTCCACACCATTTACAGTCACGACAACAGTCGCTGCTGGATCGTTCACTGTACCTGTTAATTCAGGCGTACTGTCATTTGTGGTTACATCACTTAAAGCAACTGTCGGCGCTGTCGTATCTAAAGTTACAGTGACATCTGTTGGACTGCTGATGTTGCCTTGCGCATCCACTGCTTGTGCATGGATGATAATTGGGCCATCTGCTGTTACAGCAATCGCTGCTGTGATATAGCCATTGCCAAGGTCAGTTGCACTCACTGTATAGTCAGTGCCATTAACATTCACAACAGTACCCACCGCTGCATCTGGACCCAACGCTACACGCGCATTGAAGCTACCGTCTGTGCCAAGTTCTGATGCATTGATGATACCGTCAGCATTTAAGTCATCCGGTACTGTAATCGAACCAAGCAAGTTCGCTGGTGTGGTATCCACAGTTACAGTGACATCTGTCGGGCTGCTGATATGACCTTGTGAATCCACTGCTTGGGCATGGATGGTAATTGGGCCATCCGCTGTTACAGGAATCGCTGCTGTGATATAGCCATTGCTTAAGTCAGTTGCACTCACTGTGTAGTCAGTGCCGTTAACATTCACAACAGTACCTACCGCTGCATCTGGACCCAATGCTACACGGGCATTAAAGCTGCCGTCTGTGCCAAGTTCTGATGTATTGATGAAGCCATCAGCATTTAAGTCATCCGGTACTGTAATCGGACCAAGCAAGTTCGCTGCTGCAGTATCTACAGTCACGACTGCACTGGTTGTACTTACATTACCTGCCGGGTCGGTTGCTGTCACAGTCACAGTATGTGGACCATCTGCCAACACTGGAAGTGTATTGTCTGCAAGGGTCCAACTACCATTGCCATTGTTCACCGCAGTATAGTTCACACCATTTACAGTCACCACAACTGTCGCAGTTGGATCGTTCACTGTACCTGTTAATTCAGGTGTACTGTCATTGGTGGTGACATCACTTAAACCAACTGTCGGCGCTGTCGTATCGACAGTTACCACAGCATTAGTTGTACCTACATTACCTGCCGGGTCAGTTGCTGTCACAGTCACAGTATGCGGACCGTCAGTCAACACTGGAAGTGTATTGTCTGCAAGGGTCCAGGTGCCATCACCATTGTTCACCGCTGGATAATCCACACCATCTACAGTCACCACAACTTTCGCTGTCGGATCGTTCACTGTACCGGCTAATGCAGGTGTACTGTCATTGGTTAATGCTGTTGTTACTGCAACTGTTGGGGCAACTGCATCTACTACACCTGTGCCAGGTAATGACGGGTTACCCGCTGGGTCAGTCGCTGTCGCTGTTACTGTTTGACCATCAGTCAGGTCACCTGGGTTTGGTACTGTCCACTTACCATCCGGGCCTGCAACTACTGTCGCTGTTGTACCATCCGGGAAGCTCACGGTAACTGTTGAACCAGGTTCTGCTGTACCTGTTACAGGATTAGTTGCATTGATTGGATCAAGTACCGGTGCATTTGGCGCAGTGGTATCTACAGTCACCACAGCATTAGTTGTACCTACATTACCTGCCGGGTCAGTCGCTGTCACAGTCACCGTATGCGGACCGTCTGTCAACACTGGAAGTGTATTGTCTGCAAGGGTCCAAGTGCCATCACCATTATTGGTTGCCGGGTAGTTTACACCATCTACAGTCACCACAACTTTCGCAGTTGGATCATTTACTGTACCGGTTAATGCAGGTGTACTGTCATTGGTTAATGCTGTTGTCACTGCAACTGTTGGGGCAACTGCATCTACTACACCTGTGCCAGGTACTGACGGGTTGCCCGCTGGGTCAGTCGCTGTCGCTGTTACTGTTTGACCATCAGTCAGGTCACCTGGGTTTGGTACTGTCCACTTACCATCCGGGCCTGCAACTACAGTCGCTGTTGTACCATCTGGGAAAGTGACCTTAACTGTTGAACCAGGTTCTGCTGTACCTGTTACAGGATTAGTTGCATTGATTGGATCAAGTACCGGTGCACCTGGTGCTGTCGTATCTACAGTTACCACAGCATTGCCTGTACCCACATTACCTGCCGGGTCGGTTGCTGTCACAGTCACAGTATGTGGACCGTCTGTCAACACTGGAAGTGTATTGTCTGCAAGGGTCCAGGTGCCATCACCATTATTGGTTGCCGGGTAGTTCACACCATCTACAGTCACCACAACTTTCGCTATTGGATCGTTCACTGTACCGCTTAACACAGGTGTGCTGTCATTGGTTAATGTGGTTGTTACAGTTACTGCTGGTGCAACCGCATCTACTGTACCAGTTGATGGTGCTGATGGGTTACCCGCTGGGTCAGTTGCAACAACTGTAACTTTGTCTCCATCTTTAAGATCACCTGGGTTTGGTACTGTCCATTTACCATCCGGGCCTGCAACTACAGTCGCTGTTGTACCATC
>NZ_JFXL01000042.1:0-3738 GCF_000588255.1 Acinetobacter sp. 1424608 | reverse complement strand
GGGGTCGTCTCAGGAAACGGAAAATATAGCACGCTAAGGATTTTCACTCCGACTTCTTTTAACGATATCCAACACGGTATTTTTGCTTAGATTGACCAGCCGACCGACTTGTCGATAAGAGTGTCCAGCAGACACCAACTCCAACACTTTAGGTGCCAGACGATCTGACTTGGTACGTTGACCAGGACGACGACCAAACACAACGCCCCGCGCTTGTGCCGCTGCTACACCAGAGCGCACACGTTCACGTAGTAAATCTCCCTCAAACTCTGCTAATGCAGACATCACAGAAGCCATGAGCTTTCCCTGAGATGTGGAAAGGTCAAACTGCAAACCTGTTTGTGCCACCAGAGATACCCCGAAATGCCCAAGATCTTGTAATGACTGTACGAGATCCACGGTGCTTCTGCCCCAGCGTGTCAATTCCGTCACCAAGATGGCATCGATTTCACGAGATTGCGCCATGGTCATCAAGTATTTTCTTTGCAATCTCTCATCCTTACTGCCTGATGCAGTTTCTTTCCAAACACCGACAACATCGTAGCCGCAACGATTGGCGTAGGCACGTAGGTCATATTCCTGTCGTTCGCAGGACTGATCGTTCGTTGATACTCGGCAATAAATGGCCGCATTCTGTCCCAATTGAACCTCCTTGCGAAATTGCAGCGCAAAGCTAAGCGTGGCGGTACAAAATAATGTACCTTTAATAGTTTAGTTTATTTGGGACTAATGAGCCATGCCGCGCCATTCTATTTTGTCGTCCACGGAATTGGGAAGCCTGTTCGAAATTCCAGATGATAGAGCTTTTATGCTTCAGCATTACACTCTGAGTGATTCTGATAAATCCATAGTCCATCAACATCGAGGGGCATCCAACAAGCTAGGCTTTGCAATTCAACTTTGCTACATGCGTTACCCTGGAGTGATATTGGGTATTAACGACGAACCATTCAAACCCTTACTTTTCATGATGGCTGCTCAACTTAGTATATCAGTGGACTGCTGGAATGATTATGGTCAGCGCGAGCAAACAAGACGAGAACATATTGCCGAATTGAAAAAAGTTTTTGGGTTCAAACTATTCACCTTGAGTGACTATCGGCAATCGGTCAATATGATGGTGGATTTGTCCCTTCAGACAGATAAAGGTCTTATTTTAGCCACAACTCTCGTTGAAAATTTACGACAAAAATCAGTCCTTTTGCCAGCTATAAATGCAATTGATAGTATTTGCGCAGAAGCAATCACATCTGCCAACCGCATAATTTATACTGCTTTGACGAGCTCACTTTCAGAAACTCATCGTCAAAATATAGATGCTTTGCTGAACCGTAAAGAGGGCAGCAAACTGACAATATTGGGGTGGCTTAGACAGTCACCAGCTAAACCAAACTCAAAGTACATGCTTGAGCACATTGAGCGGCTGAAGTGCTTACAAGCCATCGATCTACCTGAAGACATTGGAAAACACGTTCATCAAAATCGCTTACTGAAAATTGCTCGCGAAGGTGGGCAAATGACTCCTGCTGATTTGGCCAGATTTGAATCTCAACGTCGATATGCCACTTTGGTAGCAATCGTTGTGGAGAGTATGGCCACGATCACCGACGAAATTATTGACCTGCATGATCGCATTATTGGAAAGCTATTTGCTATCGCAAAAAATAAACACCAGCAACAATTTCAATCATCAGGTAAAGCGATCAACGACAAAGTGCGTTTGTATGGGCTTATCGGGAAAGCCTTGCTAGATGCCAAGCAAAATGGCAGTGATCCGTTTGCCGCCATCGAAACTGTTATTTCATGGGATGCTTTTGCAGCAAGTATTACTGAGGCAGAAAAACTGGCGCAACCCGAAGACTTTGATTTTTTACCACGAATTGGCGAGAGCTATGCAACTTTACGCCGTTACGCGCCAGAACTTCTTGCCATACTTAAATTGCGTGCTGCCCCAGCAGCAAAAGATATGCTTGCCGCTGTAGAGTTGCTCCGCAGCATGAATGTTGATAATACACGAAAAATCCCCTCTAATGCTCCAATAGCGTTTATCAAAAAACGGTGGGCAAGACTAGTCTTTACCGATGATGGTATTGATCGCCGCTATTACGAAATATGTGTGTTATCTGAACTTAAAAACTCGCTACGGGCTGGGGATCTCTGGGTACAAGGCTCTCGCCAATTCAAAGACTTCGATGAGTATTTAGTGACTGCTGATAAATTTAATCAGCTAAAACAGTCCAATGAGTTACCTCTAACCATTACTACTGATTGTGATCTATATTTGCAAAGTCGCCTTTCACTATTGGAGCAGAAATTAGCAATCATTAATCGCATGGCAGCGACCAACGATTTGCCTGATGCGATGATCAATCAATCTGGTCTAAAAATAACACCTCTCGATGCCGTGGCTCCTGATACAGCCCAAACTTTAATTGACCAAACAGCAATGCTGTTACCACATATCAAGATCACCGAATTATTAATGGAGGTCGATGAATGGACAGGCTTTACTCGACACTTCACTCATTTGAAAACGGATGACACTGCGAAGGATAAAGCGTTATTGCTCACGACCATACTGGCTGATGCAATTAATTTAGGGCTGACGAAAATGGCCGAATCATGTCCTGGTACAACTTATGCCAAACTCTCATGGCTACAGGCTTGGCATATCCGTGATGAAACTTATTCAACGGCATTGGCCGAATTGGTGAATGCTCAATTGAAACAACCTTTCGCTGAAAACTGGGGAGATGGCACTACCTCCTCATCAGATGGCCAACGCTTCCGCGCAGGTGGCAGAGCTGAAAGTACAGGACATATCAATCCAAAATATGGCGCAGAGCCTGGAAGGTTATTTTATACACACATTTCTGATCAATACGCACCATTTAGCAGTAAGCTGATCAATGTGGGCGTTCGTGATTCAACCTATGTTCTTGATGGGCTGCTGTATCACGAGTCTGATTTACGCATCGAGGAACACTACACCGATACGGCTGGATTCACCGACCATGTTTTTGCACTCATGCACATGCTAGGGTTTCGATTTGCACCACGAATTCGTGATCTGGGCGATACGAAACTCTATATTCCAAAGTCAGACATAGACTATGCCGCACTTAAACCCATGATTGGCGGCACACTGAATATCAAACAGATTCGTACTCATTGGGACGATATTTTGCGTCTGGCCGCATCAATCAAGCAAGGGACTGTCACAGCGTCGCTAATGCTACGTAAACTCGGTAGTTATCCACGACAGAATGGTTTGGCATTGGCATTACGAGAGCTGGGGCGTATTGAGCGCACACTGTTTATCTTGGATTGGTTGCAAAGCGTAGAACTACGCCGTCGGGTTCAAGCTGGATTAAATAAAGGTGAAGCCCGTAATGCATTAGCGCGCGCCGTTTTCTTTTATCGATTGGGTGAGATTCGAGATCGAAGCTTTGAGCAACAGCGTTATCGAGCCAGTGGCTTGAATCTAGTGACCGCCGCCATTGTATTGTGGAACACGGTTTATTTAGAGAGAGCGACTAACGCCCTACGAGGGCATGGTCGCACAGTCGATGATACCTTGCTGCAATATCTGTCACCGCTGGGGTGGGAGCACATCAATTTAACTGGGGATTATCTATGGCGAAGCAAAGCCAAGATAGGTGGTGGAAAATTTAGGCCATTGCGCGCAATTGAAAAACCTTAGCGTGCTATATTTTCCGTTTCCTGAGACGACCCCTA
>NZ_JFXL01000041.1:0-4016 GCF_000588255.1 Acinetobacter sp. 1424608 | reverse complement strand
TTTTTTTAGATCGATGGGTGGTTCTGTTGGAGCTTTTGATTGATCGAAAGCTTGCGAGGAAGCTGAAATCAGTTGATTTTTCCAGTCGATAATTTGGTTTTGATGAACATCAAATTCAGCACTCAATTCAGCAAGTGTTTTTTCTGCTTTAATCGCAGCAAGTGCTACCTTAGCTTTAAAATCATTTGAATGATTTCTTCTTGGTCTACGTGCCATAAAATACTCCATATATTGATGTTTATAACATCATTTGGGGAGCAAAATATCACTTATAAGTGTTGTTCAAATTTCCTGATCCACCTCTAAAATATAAGCTTGGCAAAACAAATATTGAGCTCTTAAACTATCGGATATTGATATGATCATCATGACCTATATATTTACTCAATATAATCATCAAATAGTGCAATCAAGTTAACCTAATATAAAAGCTTATTTTCAATAAAAAACACATCATAATACCCCCTTGCCTTTTAACCACAAAAATATTGAAGTTATTATTTAGAAGCAATTAATAGAAAAATAAACAAATCTTTTTTAAACAAGCTACTAATAAAAATATCTCCATCGAAAATAAAGTATAAAAATTCAAAAACCATTTAATAAAGTATCAATAGAGTTAAAATACATATAGCTTACTTTTAATTTTAAAGAGGAATACAAGAAATAATTTCTTGTATTCCTGTTATAAGATTGGGAGAACCAAGTTGATAATTTCACCCATTTCTTTGGATCTATTAATTTAAGTTTCGACTTTACTTATTTGAGCTTAGCCATTTGGTCGAGTCACAATCGGGAAAATTGAATCTGGACGTTTAAACATTGCAAAGAATTTTCCAATTTTCAGTGGATTACCTTTGACTTTACTGTCTTTAGAAAGCAGGACTTTTACCCCTTCTATTTGACCTGTAATCATTTTTAGATATAAGGGCTTGGTTAAGGTTAATGTAGGGCAATCCAATGCCAAATCTTTACTTTCATCATAACGCTTAAACTGCATGACTGAGTTTTCAACCCATAATGAAAAATGCTCTTTGGTATCCGACAAAACCAGATTGATACACTGGTTTTCATTTTTTAAATTTTCCACATCTAAATTTGTCGCCATAGCTTCAAGAAATCTTTCAGTTGGTGTATGAATCAATAAATCACTCGGATCAGAAGTATTTTGTAGGGGTACATTATTTTGTAGCTCTTGAGCGCCCACCAAAAAGAAATTACGCCAAGTTGAAGCCTCAGCAGCATAGCCCAATTGACGATAAGTATTCGCCAATAAGTCTTTTGCTTGTTGGTTTTGAGGGTTATTCAACACAATATGTTTTAAAATCTCGGCAGCCCATCTATAGTCAGCTTGAGCGTAGGCATCCCGCGCATTTTTCAATGCATTGTTCTCCCCACCTGCTAACTCAATATATTTTTTTGCAACAGCTTTAGGGGGTAATGGATCTAAATTGGAAGGATGGGCATCGAACCATCCCATATAATATTGGTATACTGCTTTTACATTATGTTTTAGGGTTCCATAATAGCCATGAGCATATAGTTTTTGATCAAGTGCCGCTGGAAGCTTAATTTTTTCGGCAATTTCAGCGCCATTAAAACCAGAGTTCATATATCTCACCGTCTGATCATGCGTGAACTTATAAACATCTCGCTGGGTTTTAATAAAATCTTGAATATTGTCATTGCCCCAGACAGGCCAATGATGCTGTGCAATCAATACATCGGATGCTTTGGCATGCTGCATTGCTTGGTCTAGATAGCCCACCCATTTTAAGGCATCACGGACTTTAGCACCCCGAAGGGTATAAAGATTATGCATGGTATGAGATAGAATTTCTGCGCCGTTATAAAGTTTCAATGATGGGATAGAGAACGTTAATTCTGCTGGTGCTTCTGAACCCGGCACGTTATAAAACACAAAATCCAAGCCATCAACCGTCATTTTCTGTTCTGGTTGAGTGATCAGTTGTGTAGGCTCAAGGATGCCCATTTTTCCCACAGCAACAGCCTTACCTAAACCTGTATCCACCAATCCTTCCGCATTTTTAGGTAGAAAAGTTCCATACATATAAGTCGCACGACGTATCATGGCTGAACCTGCCATCACATTTTCACTGGTCGCTTCTTCCATAAAGCCTTTTGGCGCAATAATTGGAGTTTTTCTAGCGTTAATTTCTTCGCTAGAAAGAACGCCTAATGCACCACCAAAATGATCGATATGGCTATGGGTAAAGATAATGGCTGAAATTTTTTGCTCACCTAAATGCTGTCTAGCAAATTTAAGTGCTGCTTCAGCCGTTTCTTTAGAGGTTAATGTATCCACAATAATCCAGCCAGTATCACCCTGAATGATGGTCATATTTGCCAAATCAAAACCACGAATTTGCCAAACTCGATCTGTTACTTTAAATAGCCCAACATTGTTGTTTAATTTTGCTTGTCGCCATAGAGTGGGATTAACGGTATTTGGTGCTTGATCTTGTAAAAAACTAAATGCATCAAAATCCCAGATAACATTGCCTTTCTCACTTTTAATTTGACCTGTTGGCTTGGCAATAAAGCCCTTTTGAGCCTGATTAAACTCAGTCATATCCTCTAAGTTATACTTCGCCTTATATGTATTATTTGATTCAATGACCGCTTTTTCTACTACAGTATTTGCTGCAAAAACAGAAAATGGCAGAATAAGCATCAATGAAACTGTTAAAAACTTAATTTTCATCTTCTTTCCTTTTTTTAAATAAGAGGTGGTCCCACATGTTTGAACAACTAAAAGCTTATTTATAAGTGATACTCTGCTCTAGTTAAGCTACCTTATTTTGTTGTGGTAGCTGGTCATAGTAAAACTCATCTGGAGTCATTTTGTCCAGACTCGAATGAGGTCGTTTCAAATTATAAAATTCAAAATATGCGTTTAATTGCTTCTTCGCATCCAAAACATTGCTGTAGGCTTTGAGATACACCTCTTCATATTTAACGCTCCGCCATAATCGTTCAACCATCACATTATCAACCCATCGACCTTTACCATCCATGCTGATTTGGATGTCATTTGATTTCAATACATCAATAAATGCATCACTGGTAAACTGACTGCCTTGGTCTGTATTAAATATTTCAGGTCGACCATATTTTTCAATAGCTTCATTTAATGTTTCTATGCAAAATGTAACCTCCATACTAATCGATACTCTATGCGCAAGTACCTTGCGGCTATGCCAATCAATCACAGCACATAAATAAACAAAGCCTTTTGCCATAGGGATATACGTTATATCCGTAGACCACACTTGATTACTGCGCTGAATAGCCAATCCTTTGAGCAGATATGGATATTTGCGGTGAGCTTGATTAGCCTGGCTTAAATTTGGTTTGCAATATAACGCATTAATGCCCATTTTCTTCATTAAAGTACGTGTATGACGTCGTCCTATATGATGTCCTTGACGATTCAACAAATCACGCATCATACGGCTACCTGCAAAAGGGTATTGCATATGTAACTCATCCATACACCGCATCAGCTTCAGATCTGATGCACTCACAGGTTTTGGGCGATAGTAATAACAACCACGGGAGACTTTCAGCAGCTGAGCTTGCTTAGATACTGAAATCTGAAGTGAGTCATCGATTAACTTTTGTGGTTGAAGCGGCCCAGTTTCTTCAACACACCTTCTAAAAAATCAATTTCTAATGCCTGCTCACCGATTTTTGCATGTAGTTTTTTTAGATCGATGGGTGGTTCTGTTGGAGCTTTTGATTGATCGAAAGCTTGCGAGGAAGCTGAAATCAGTTGATTTTTCCAGTCGATAATTTGGTTTTGATGAACATCAAATTCAGCACTCAATTCAGCAAGTGTTTTTTCTGCTTTAATCGCAGCAAGTGCTACCTTAGCTTTAAAATCATTTGAATGATTTCTTCTTGGTCTACGTGCCATAAAATACTCCATATATTGATGTTTATAACATCATTTGGGGAGCAAAATATCACTTATAAGTGTTGTTCAAATTTCC
>NZ_JFXL01000040.1:0-7328 GCF_000588255.1 Acinetobacter sp. 1424608 | reverse complement strand
ATTGTCTGTTGATTTCGCTGAACCAATCTTTTATTCATGCCTCGTTTTAGCCAATCATAAAATCGTGACACTGAAACGTGAAGTAATCTAGCCATAAAGCTAATCGGGAATAAATATCTTTGCTGTTTCATATAGGCGTACCTTACTGACTTTCTTTCGCAAAGTACGCTGCTGCCTTTTTTAGAAATTCACGTTCCATTTCAGCTGTTTTGAGCTGTTGTTTGAGCTTTTTATTTTCTTCGAGTAAGGCATTTAGATCAGGTGAATATTGTTTAGTGCCTGCTAAGGTGCCAGTCTTTGCTTTATTATTCCAATTTGAAAGAGTTTGCATTGAAATGCCAAGTTGTCTGGCTGTTTCCGATACATTGCCTTGATTGGCTTCAATCAATTTTATTGCTTCAACTTTAAATTCTGCGGTGTAAGTCTTCTGTTTCTTGCTCATGGTAAACTCCTGATGAGTGTCTATAGTTTACCAAGTTAAAACCTCCTGTTTTCTCAGCACACATCAGGAGACTACCTGTCAGAATTAACAGGTATGGTTAGTCCCATAAAAAAAACGCCAGCAAGGGGTTGCTGGCGTATAAAATGAATCTGCATTGACATGCAGGTATTGCCTAATTTATCAGGATTGATCCATATGTTGCATATCAAAATAACGATTTACAAAAACGAAATTAAAAAGCATCTCCCTGCCCTTATGAGTCTGCTCGGCACACTTATTTTTATGGCCGCATTCTTCGCGCTATCCGTTCACTTTAACGCTGCAATTGTCAAATGTCACTAAAAACTGACCCACTATTTGCATCTAAAATTGACCCACGTAGTTGTTAAAATATTACAGTCGTGAAACTCAATTAATTGATGGCTAACTCCTCCTGATCTATTTTGGTTTGTCGTGGTTTAGTTCGCTTTGTTGCAATTCCCTTGGTACTCGATTCTTTAAAGCGCCAAGACTCATTGCCTGTTTCGACGATATGACAATGATGCGTTACCCCCGCCAAAATAGATATCCATAGTGCGATATGTAGTTGCAGAGTGCCTAACAATATTACTATCTAGGAATATTTTCATGGCCATGCCTAACGAGGCTGTAGCGAAACTCCCAGCCGAATTTTACCCATTAAAGCGGTCCAAATAACAAACATATTTCATGCTGCTATTCAAATTCCAGCTCACTAAAGCGCAACAACTTCGCTACTTTTCAAATAGCCGCGCATCACCAAAAATAAAATATTTGTACTTCGAGTTTTGCTACAACTTCAACGAGTCTGTAGTAAAAGGAATCCGTAAAGACACTTATCCACAGCACTCTCTGTATTGATTAGTAGTAGGTTAAAAGCCACGCAAACGATTTTACATAATCGCCACTTATGAGTAGTGACGTAATTTTAATGTGTCTCGACCTATTTTGAGCCTTCCAGCTGCGTTCGGCCAGAAGCGGACGCCAGGGTGTGCCTTAAAATCCTGCTAAACCCCTCCCAGCTAGCTCCGCCAATTACCGGCGCCTCACTGCATACCAATTGGAAGTCTTATAGCCAAGCGTTTGAGTGCGATTGCTAATTGCTCGCAATAAAACTGTAACATTGAGTCGTTATGCTCACCTCATTATCTGATTTCGTAATCAAAAATAAAGATTGATTACAACAACGAGGGTCTGGCAGCAATGATTCAACTTCAAAATATTACCGTCCAGTACGGACAAATGATTGCGTTGCATCCAACTTCACTCACGTTTCAACAGGGACAGTTTTCAGTGTTGCTCGGTGCCTCTGGTGCAGGCAAATCAACAATGCTCCGTTGTCTTAACCTGATGCAAAAACCCACTAACGGCAATATAAACATTACAATGTTAGGTTCATTGTTGGACAAAAAAATATTGCAAGAGCATCGTCGGCGTACTGGCATGATATTCCAGCAGCATCAATTAATTGGTCGACTTTCTGTTTTGCAAAATGTGCTAATGGGTAGACTAGGTTATCACTCGACGCTTCGTACTCTTTTTCCTCTATCGAAGGAGGATCAATCTATTGGATTACACAGCCTTGACCGCGTTGGGCTACTTCACAAAGCACTCTCACGAGTGGATGAGTTAAGTGGCGGTCAGCAACAACGCGTGGGTATAGCTCGGGCATTAGCGCAGCGACCGGCACTTGTTTTGGCAGACGAGCCTGTGGCAAGCCTTGATCCAGCAACCGCCAACAAAGTCTTGGCGCTCTTACACCAGATATGCAAAGAAGACGGCATAACCGCTGTAGTCAGCCTACATCAAGTCGATCTCGCTAAACGCTATGCTGACCGAATCGTCGGTCTGGCTCATGGCAAGGTTGTGTTCGATGCAATACCAGCGGCTCTGACACAAACGCATGTAACTGAACTCTATGAACAAAAAGCGCAATTGAATTCAAACATTCCAAATATTACTCATAACCATTGTTTAACTTAAGAACTGAGGAGAAATAACCATGAAAAAGCTATTCGCTGTACTGGCTCTAATATTGTTTAGCCTCTTAGGTAGTGTCACATATGCCGCACCTAATCCTGACCCCGGCACATTAAAAGTTGCTCTCTTGCCTGATGAAAATGCATCAACCGTCATTAAAAATAATAAGCCTCTAGAGATGTATCTTGAAAAAGCTCTGGGCAAAAAGATTGAGCTTATTGTTACCACTGACTATTCATCAATGATTGAAGCAATGCGGTTCGGTCGTATTGATCTTGCATATTTTGGGCCCTTGTCTTATGTATTGGCCAAACAGAAAAGTAAGATTGAACCATTTGCAGCAATGCAACAAAAAGGCACAACAACTTATCAGTCAGTGCTAATTGTGAATAAGGCGGCGGGCATCAACAACATCACAGATATCAAGAAAAAAGCCGTTGCCTGGGGTGACAAGGCCTCTACATCCAGCCACCTGATCCCCAAATCAATGCTTGCTGATAAAGGATTATTTGCCGGAACGGATTACAAGGAGCATTTCGTAGGCGCTCACGATGCAGTGGCGATGGCAGTTCAGAATGGACACGCGCAGGCCGGTGGTCTGAGCAAGCCCATTTTCAAATCGCTCGTTCTGAGCGGCTTGATCGATCTAAACAAAGTGAAGGTCTTAGCGGAGTCAAAACCGTTTCCTCAGTACCCATGGGCTATGCGCTCTAACTTAAAACCAGAGCTTAAAGAAAAAATTCGTGCTGCCTTCCTCGATTTGAAAGATCCGAACGTGTTGAAACCATTCAAGGCTGAAGGATTCGGGCCTGTAACAGATAAGGATTACGATGTCGTGCGTGATTTAGGTAGTTTGCTAAAGCTAGATTTTTCCAAGTTCTAATTTTTTGAGGTCTCTACAATGAATACGAACTTCGAAGCCATATTGTCAGAGCAGCGCCAAAGCTGGAATCGAGTAGTTAGGTATGTGATATTGATTTTAGCTATTGTCGTCGGATGTTGGTATTACGTTGGTCTATTTGATGGTGAGCGTTTAGGCGAAGGCGTGCCAAGTCTTGTTAGTCTCATTGGTGAGATGTTCCCTCCCAACTTTAGTGAGTGGAGAGCATGGGTCAAGCCAGTGCTCGATACCTTAGCCATGAGTATTGCTGGAACCGCCATCGCTGTGCTTTTGTCCGTGCCCTTGGGTATTTTGGCTGCACGCAATACCAGTCCACATCCAGCGGTCTATCAGGCTGCGCGTGCTCTGTTAAATGTGTTGAGATCTGTTCCTGAGCTTATTATGGGTATAGTTTTCGTGGCAGCTGTCGGCTTTGGTGCACTGCCGGGTGTGTTGGCATTAGGCCTGCACTCAATCGGCATGATCGCTAAGTTTTTTGCGGAAGCGATTGAGCATACAGATCAAGCACCAGTTGAAGCTGCGCAGGCCGCAGGTTGCAGCCCGCTACAAGTGATATTTCATGGCATTTTTCCGCAAGTATTACCGCAAATGGCCGACACCGCGATTTATCGGTGGGAATACAATTTTCGCGCCTCAACGGTGATGGGAATGGTCGGTGCCGGCGGTATAGGTTTCGAGTTGATAGGATCGCTGCGTCTTATGCAATACCAAGAAGTATCCGCGATATTGCTGGTCATTCTTGGGATGGTGACGCTAGTTGATACATTCAGTTCATTCTTGCGTCGCAAGTTCAAGTAGCTAACCCATATAAAAAATCCGGTATACACATGAGGGTCCACATGAAACAAAAAATAGTTCTTACCCACTGGGTTCATCCTGAAATTATCGATTATTTACAATCTGTTGCGGATGTCGTTCCCAACATGACCCGCGATACTATGTCGCGCGCAGAATTGCTGGAGAGAGCAAAGGATGCTGACGCACTAATGGTATTCATGCCTGACAGTATCGATGATGATTTTCTTGCGTCCTGCCCTAAATTGAAGATTGTAGGTGCAGCACTCAAAGGCTATGACAACTTTGATGTCGATGCTTGTACCCGCCGTGGTATTTGGTTCAGCATCGTGCCGGACCTTCTGACCATCCCAACGGCGGAGCTGACAATTGGATTGCTTCTTGGCCTGACTCGCCATCTGGCCGAGGGGGATCGCCGTATCCGAACTCACGGATTTAACGGGTGGAGACCGGAACTATACGGAACGGGTTTAACAGGACGCACACTCGGAATCATCGGTATGGGTGCGGTCGGGCGAGCGATTGCGAAGCGCTTATCGAGTTTTGATATGCGGGTGCTTTATTGCGATGACATCGCCTTGAATCAAGAGCAGGAAAAGGCCTGGAATGCACGACAGGTGAGTCTCGATGAATTATTAAGTAGCAGTGACTTTGTTGTACCTATGCTGCCAATGACGCCGCAAACTTTGCACTTATTGAATGCAGAAACAATTGGCACAATGCGCACAGGAAGCTACTTGATCAATGCGTGTCGTGGTTCAGTTGTCGATGAATTAGCTGTTGCCGAAGCACTTGAATCTGGAAAATTGGCGGGTTATGCGGCAGATGTTTTCGAATTGGAAGAGTGGATCCGTGTTGATAGGCCAACAGCTATTCCGCAGGAGTTACTGACCAATACAGCGCAAACATTTTTCACCCCACATTTGGGGTCTGCGGTCGACGACGTGCGTTTCGAAATCGAGAAACTAGCAGCCAATAATATCTTACAGGCACTGACCGGCCAAAGGCCATCCGATGCTATCAATAATCCAATTTTGGAAGGCGTTAATTGATCAATCTTGAACGCGTAGTTACTTTTCTGGCTGTCGTGAATCGGGGTGGCTTTCGTGAAGCAGCCAAGCACACAGGGCTCTCACAGTCAGCTGTGACTCAGCATGTTAGGCGCCTAGAAGAGTCGCTGAGTGTCAATCTGATTGTGCGAAACAACGCAGGTTGTACGCTCACAGAGGAAGGCAAAGTGTTTTTGCCTTATGCGGAAAACCTAGTGCGCACCGGATCCAGAGCGTGCGCATTATTCGACACAAATCGTCTTGTAATAGGCGCGAGCTCGAATATCGGCATCTATGTATTGCCACCGCACTTGAGGCGGTTCAAGAAAACAGCAACTTGCAATTTTGATGTAGTCATTGGCGATAATCTTACCATTGTGAAAAAACTGGAAAACTTTGAAGTCGATGTGGCCATTATGGAATGGTGGGATCAACGAGAGGGATTTGATGCATGCGTTTGGCGAAGTGAAGAACTAGCTGTGATTGTGCCGGTGGAGCATCCGTGGGCCAAATTGGCGAGTATTCCATTAGATTGGCTGAAGGGAGAGAAATTGCTGGGGGGAGAAACAAGTAGCGGCACAGGGCGTCTGTTACAGCATTTTTTCGGAAGCGTGGCAGATTCTATTGGTGTATCTATGCAGCTTGGAAGCACAGAGGCGGTTAAACGGGCAGTACAGGCAGGCTTGGGGATTTCATTGGTGATCTCTTCGTCTGTGGTCGATGAGTGCGAGAGTGGTCGACTAAGAAGCGTTAAAATTGAAGGGATCACCCCCTACAAAAATCTTTACGTTATTTGTCGTAGCAATATGCTTGAAAATACACCATCGGCACATTTCAAAAAATTTCTACTTCAGTAGATGGATGGTATGTTGTTTATGCCAACAGTTAGAAAGTGTGAAGTTTGCCGTGACATATCATGATTTTAAGTTGATGGTAGCATTTTATTCATTTGCGTTATTTCTCTAGAAGGTAGGCGTCTAAATACTAAGTTTTCTACCTTTAAAAGGCCATATCGAACATCCACTTTAATCTGCGGTATCAAGAGAAGATTATTTTTTGCGAACATCCGCTTTGGGCACAACTGAGCCGGTTCTGGTGCTTTGAAATTAATTTAGATCAATTGCATCGCATATCCACCAGCTAACGTGTCCGTTAGTCTCACTAGCCCCTTTTCGGGTACATCTAGTGTGTCAGGTGCTTAGGCTCTAGCGCAAAAGGCGTACTCTTAATCTTCTCAAGACTCGCCTGTATCCAACCTGCTTTGGTCGCCTGATCATCACTGTGGTCAATGTCCGCGTCATTCAAACCTGATATGTGCTGAATTAGCAGGAGACTTTCACTTGGGATATGCTAGGCAGCTAACCGATAAAAGTTCTCTGCTATTTGATTTGGCGTTTTAAAATCCAAACTCTTTTGAATTCTTCGCTGATTATAAAATAACACAATGTATTTTGTAATATCTGCTTTAGCTTCATCTCTGGTTTTATAGTTGCAATGATGCACTAATTCATTCTTGAGTATGCCCCAGAAACTTTCAATCGGTGCATTATCGTAACAGTCCCCACGTTTGCTCATTGAACCTTGAAAATCACATTTTTCCAGTATCTTTCGATATTCATGGCTGCAATATTGGCTGCCTCTGTCCGAATGAATAATTAAGCCTTTCGTTGGTTTTTGATTACGAATCGCCATAGTCAGTGCATTGCAAACAAGTTGTGCGGTCATACGCTCATTTAAGCTATAGCCAACCACTTGTTTCGTGTACAGGTCTTTTACTGCTGCCAAGTATAACCAACCTTCAGCAGTCCAAATGTATGTAATATCGCTTGACCATGCAAGATTGGGCTTAGTCATTGAAAACTGTTGCTCTAGTAAATTTGCGTAGATCGCTCGATTATGATCACTCTTCGTAGTTCTTTTGAAACGCTTATGACGCTTACAATACAGCTGGTTGAGCTTTTTTATTTGACGTACAGCATACGTACTGATTTTGATACCTTGCGCTTGTAAATGCTTAGTTAATCGAATATAGCCATAGCTTTGTTTAGTTTCCTCATGAGCTATTTTGACCAAAATTGTCTGTTGATTTCGCTGAACCAATCTTTTATTCATGCCTCGTTTTAGCCAATCATAAAATCGTGAC
>NZ_JFXL01000039.1:0-8120 GCF_000588255.1 Acinetobacter sp. 1424608 | reverse complement strand
AGAGGTGGTCCCACATGTTTGAACAACTAAAAGCTTATTTATAAGTGATACTCTGCTCTAGTTAAGCTACCTTATTTTGTTGTGGTAGCTGGTCATAGTAAAACTCATCTGGAGTCATTTTGTCCAGACTCGAATGAGGTCGTTTCAAATTATAAAATTCAAAATATGCGTTTAATTGCTTCTTCGCATCCAAAACATTGCTGTAGGCTTTGAGATACACCTCTTCATATTTAACGCTCCGCCATAATCGTTCAACCATCACATTATCAACCCATCGACCTTTACCATCCATGCTGATTTGGATGTCATTTGATTTCAATACATCAATAAATGCATCACTGGTAAACTGACTGCCTTGGTCTGTATTAAATATTTCAGGTCGACCATATTTTTCAATAGCTTCATTTAATGTTTCTATGCAAAATGTAACCTCCATACTAATCGATACTCTATGCGCAAGTACCTTGCGGCTATGCCAATCAATCACAGCACATAAATAAACAAAGCCTTTTGCCATAGGGATATACGTTATATCCGTAGACCACACTTGATTACTGCGCTGAATAGCCAATCCTTTGAGCAGATATGGATATTTGCGGTGAGCTTGATTAGCCTGGCTTAAATTTGGTTTGCAATATAACGCATTAATGCCCATTTTCTTCATTAAAGTACGTGTATGACGTCGTCCTATATGATGTCCTTGACGATTCAACAAATCACGCATCATACGGCTACCTGCAAAAGGGTATTGCATATGTAACTCATCCATACACCGCATCAGCTTCAGATCTGATGCACTCACAGGTTTTGGGCGATAGTAATAACAACCACGGGAGACTTTCAGCAGCTGAGCTTGCTTAGATACTGAAATCTGAAGTGAGTCATCGATTAACTTTTGTGGTTGAAGCGGCCCAGTTTCTTCAACACACCTTCTAAAAAATCAATTTCTAATGCCTGCTCACCGATTTTTGCATGTAGTTTTTTTAGATCGATGGGTGGTTCTGTTGGAGCTTTTGATTGATCGAAAGCTTGCGAGGAAGCTGAAATCAGTTGATTTTTCCAGTCGATAATTTGGTTTTGATGAACATCAAATTCAGCACTCAATTCAGCAAGTGTTTTTTCTGCTTTAATCGCAGCAAGTGCTACCTTAGCTTTAAAATCATTTGAATGATTTCTTCTTGGTCTACGTGCCATAAAATACTCCATATATTGATGTTTATAACATCATTTGGGGAGCAAAATATCACTTATAAGTGTTGTTCAAATTTCCTGATCCACCTCTCACTTACGTTTTAACATCTGAAGGCGAGCAGCTTGCCCAAGTAGTGGCACGTATGATGGAAGAGACGTTTTCTATTGAGAGGCTTGCTCTGGCTGGACAGCAGGAGGTTACGGGGACTGTTTCTATTAGTATGCCTCCGTTAACTGCTGCTCATCTAATCATGCCTCATCTCGGAAAGTTTTATCGTCATTATCCACAATTAAAACTGCGTGTACTTGGAGATGTTCATTATGTATCTTTGCAGCATAGAGAGGCTGATATTGCTGTAAGGTTTGGGCGACCTAAAGATGAATATTTAGTTGCTCGTAAAGTCGGAGAAATCCCTTTTGGAATATATGCTACCTCAAGTTATTTGGCTTCAACGAATCAAGAAAATTATGAGTGGATTAGTGTGGAGGTCGGTGGTGTACATGGACAGAAACAACAAAAATTAAAAGAAAAATTGAATAATAAAGACCCGCTCATGGTTACTAATCATCCTGAGTTGCAATGGAGAGCTGCATGTGGAGGAGTAGGTTTAGCCGTACTACCTGACTTTTTAGGTCAACAAGGCAATTTGATAAAATTACCAGATAATGACCCAATGAGCGCTGAAATTTGGTTGGTCATCCATGAAGATCTAAGGAGTAGTGCTGTGGTAAGAGTAGTGATGGATTTTCTTTTAAATTGTTTTGAACCATTTAGAGTTTAAATTTTGTTTAACTCTTTTTTTTCTTATCTACCTATTAAATTAAAGAGATTTTTATTCATCGGGAAAAATCCCTGCATCTTCACGCGCTTGCTTTAAGGCTAGAAAAAAACACAATAGAAAAAGTATACCAATAAAAAATAAGAAAAAATCTAAATGACTAATACCTAAACCAACTCCGAAAGCCCCTAAACTTAATAATAAAATGCAAAAGATTTTCCAAAAAATAAGCATGCTGTTTTGTAATAAAAACTGGGATTTAGGCTGTAATTGAAGAATATTTCCCGATTTATTTATGTTTTTTTTCTTATAGGTTATGTAAAGCTTTATAGTTCAGAAAATTACATAATTTGAAGTTAGGGCTTTAACTCAAACATTCTACCTAAACGACTTTTTAATTTTACTGCAAATTAATCGCTATAAAATTCATATTTTCTTAATTAATCGAATGATAATTCTTTAGAAAGTCTGTAGAATAGGGTTTCTAAATTTTATTTTTAATTAATTTTTGTTTAAAATTAACTGGTTAAATAGTTTTATCAAACTTTTGTTAAAAAAAAGACTTGATATTTAAGCTAAATTTTGAAATTATAGTCATGCAAATTGTGATCTATTTCCCACAATTTGTATTTCAGGTTAAGTGGTTATCACTAATGCTCATTGGCTTTATTCGCTTATGAGCATTTTTTTAATTTATTTGTTAGTAAAATTTAAAAAATAATTTATATCAAAAAATGATTCTTTTAGTATTAGTTAAAAATTAGTCAAATAACTTTATTCTTCAACGTATCTAACTACCTCTTCTTAAGATTCAGTAGTCAGAAAGAATGAAATTGCCTCTAATCATATTGAATCGTGACGGTGGCATTAGCTTTGACTTCTCCCGCCGTTACATTGGCAGCAGTTTGGTAGTAACGTGCAGTTAATGGCACATCATATTGAACTGTTTGGTTGGAGCCTATAGTACCAATACCTAGTTTATTTCCTTTTTGAATCGTACTATTTGCACCATTCATATTCCATAGAAGTTCTACACCAACACCGTTCGCTTTAGTTGATTCAGCAGCACTATTACTAATAACCTGACTGTTTGCAGCATCGGAATTGTAGTCAAAGCTTAAACTCAATGTGTTACTTGTAGGTATACCGGAGTTATTCTCGCCACCATTACAAAGAATGGATAGGTTAAAGTTTTTCTCACCTTGAGTTGTTCCGATAGCTCGAAAGCCTGATTTTGTCACAGTCGGAAGTTCAACAACCGTATCTACGCCATTTTGAATTTCACAAGATGATGATGCAATGAGAATAGGTGAACTACCTAATACTGTAGTCGTTAAGAAGGGGCGATTTTGTTGACCTGTTACATAGTAAGTACTATAACGGCCAGCCACTAATGCACCAGAACCAGTAGTGGTAGCAGTTTTAATCACTTCCAAAACAATATAGCCTGGCGAAAGTGTATATGCTGTATGAGGCGTCAATGTAAGCTTATAAGGGTAATAACCAGAAGAGTTCGAAGAGTCAGTTGCCTCACGGTAAATTCGAATACCTATACCCGGTATATTTGTGGCGTAAACATTATTGCCTATTGGACTAATTGGATAATTTAGAGGTAGAGCCGCTATAATTTGGTCACCAGGGCGGTTACACGTTGCAGTAGAATTATTGGGTGAAATGGTAAAAGTATTCTTTTGTAAAACTGTGCCTACAGGATCATTTGGACGAACCACAATGGTGCCAATCGTTATTGGAATATCAACTGTAGTAAAACCTTTACTTAAAGTACAGTTTGCATTTGCTTGGTTGGAAATAAAGAAATTAGTGATTAATAAACCACTCTGAATAAGTATTTTTTTCATTTGCAGATTGCCTCTGTCATAATAATTGATTGTTTTTCCTGTGAGATTTTTGATTGAATGTCATATTCAAGTTGACATTCTTCGGTATTACTTTCTCCCCACTTCACATAAAGATGATCATGAGACAGGGGCGTACGTAAATAAATACGACTACCTTGGGCTACCATTCCAACTACTTCGTTATTCTGGTTAAACACTTGTGCAGCAAATGGTAGGTGACCACCATTAGGAGTTTGAGTACTAATAAAAAGTGCATAGCCCGTTTTTGTGGAGAAATTGACTCTGGTTATTGATCCTGCATAAGGTGCAATACGGTGACTTGTTTCTGAAAGCTCAACATTTGATGGCATCCCTTGAGGGTCAAGGCTAATGTCATTTAAGCGATAGGGCGTAACATAAGGGATTACAGCATAACCATGTTTATTAATGTTTAGTCCAGATGTATTGCCGACTCGGGCACCTGTGGCTTCGGGGGCATAGACCAATACCATGGTTTGCACTTGATCTGGTCCAAATAAAAGCCCTTGAGAATGAGCAACCACACTTCCATTTAAATTAATCATTTCCTGCTGATATGCATTGGATTGGCTAAATGACCCACCTATAGTTGTGTAATTACTACGGTAGGTACCATTAATATTTACACTGCTTTGTCCTTGATCTAGGTATGAAATGGACGTGCCATAATCAAAGCGGTTTCCGATATAACCACTCATCCCTAGAGTTTTGCTATCTTCAGAAATAGAGCTATTAAAATTAATTGTGTTTTTCTTAAATTTGAGTGGAAAAGACAAAGACAATAAATACTGCGTTTCGTGACTAGTCTGTTGATCTTCGAGATCAAGCTCATGAGTAATTGCAGAAATGCTGTAAGTCAAATCTTTAAATTGATTACTATAACCAAATTGAAATTGTTGATTGCGATTAGGCTGATTCCAGTAATTAATCCATGAACCCACTAAATAAAAATTGCCCCATTGATTTGGAAGACTTTGATTTAATGTGATCTGAAATTCACTTTTTTGTTTTCCTACAGAAAAACTATCAATATTTCGTTGTTGTAAATCTTGAATTAAAATTGAATCTCTTAATTTCAAATAATTTTCGGTCGAGTATCGGTAGGTTGCTAAAGTTAAATTTGTATTCGTTGGCGTAAATAGTCGATTATAACTTAAACGATAACTTTGCCCTTTTAGTGTTGGTTTTTGATCAAAATTAGCTTTCGATTGAGTTGCATCAACTGCAATTGCACCAATTGGAGTTGCAAATGCGCTACCTATTAGAAAAGACTGGTAGTGTTCGGTTGCCTGAAACCCAGTATAACTTGTTAAATAGTTATTAATGCCTCGTTGATATTTACCTTGTACTAGCCATGGATTTAAATTGATATTAGCATCTCTAAATTGTCCTAGAGTAAAAGAATAACGACTCATCTTTGGGCGAAGCATCTCTACTACAGAAGCATAGGGAATAGAGAACTTTTGAATCTCTCCATTCGTCTCGTATATAGAAACTTGTAGTTCACCACCAAAACCTGTCGGATAAAGATCATTAATTTCAAAACTTCCAGGAGAAACGGTAGTTTGATAAATTAAATTTCCCTGTTGGCGCACTTCAACTTTTGCATTAGTCTTTGCATAACCCCGAATTTGTGGCGCATATCCAAGCATGCTGTTAGGCAGCATGCGATCATCACTTGCTACGTTAATTCCGCGATAAGGTAAGGCATCAAAAAAATTACTATTGGTAAAGTAATCACCTAAAGTAACGACACTATTAAACTTAGGAAATGCTTTTTGGGCATATGTATTGTTTGATGTATAGGAAGAAGTCTTTTTTGGAATTTCGTTATGATCTTGCCATTTCCACTGCCCACTATGGCGTAATTGCCAGTCATAGAGATTTATCCCGACGTTTGTACCCATAAAAGCATGATTTGTTTCATGGTCATTACTTACAATACGATATGCAGAAGCATTGTATGCAAAAAGCAGCGTTTATACCCCGATCCCATAAACGTGGATCGACGTATCCTTGAGCATTTTTTTGCAAAGCAACCTGGGGGATCGAAATATCAAGTCTCAGACGCGAGGTATCAAATTGATAAAAAGCATCATTAACCCATTTTTCTAGATCATTACAGGTAGGTAAATTATTGGCTTCCCGATGAATAATTTCTGTTTTAACGCCATATTCTAAAAGCATATCTGCTGTAAAACAGGTTTTTGCATTTTCATTCGAATTTGTAGTTTTAAAAAGAAACTTTCGTTTACCTAGCCATTGGCCATTAATATATACATCCAGACTATATTCACCAGGTAAAATAGGGTTGCCGTATTTAAATCGACCAATATCAATTTTCTGTGCATTTCCTACTAAAAAGTTAGTATCAAAGTCAGCTTTTAGTATATTTTGCCCACTCATATTGTCTGATGCATATACAGTTAAGGGCACATTAATCGCTATGCTTAATGCTAGATAATAACTAGTGCGCTTTTTAAAGCATGTACTGGGTATGAACCATTCTGACATAGTCTTTGTGCCTATTCATAAATAGGTGTTTAAATTTCAAAAAAGGTAAATAAGCTTAGAACTTTATTGTTTTTTCAATTCGCCCGCCGTAATCATTTATATAAACAAAGCTCATATTCGTTATATTGCTATTTTTAAGTTTTATCTGGTCTTCTGAAAAAGGAGAAAGCATTAAACCTCGTTTTAATAAATCTATTTTTTGATGATTTACTTCTTGAAAAATTGAGCTCATTGTAATGTAGAAGGGAGTGGGATTCTTAATAAGCAATGTTTCCCCATTTTTTACCCACTGAATTTTTTCACTAAATGTATCAATATTTTCTTTTAAATTTGCTGGCCGATAAAAGAATTTAATTCGTGATCGAATTGCTAATTGAAGAAAATTATTAGGTAGTGGTTCATTATTTACTTGTTTTTTCCCTTCTGGTTTTGGGGGAATATCTAATACGTTAAGCCAGAAAATATTTTCTTTATTTTGATTTAATTGAGAAGCACTTGGTAGCGCAGTAATTCGTAAGGTTTGGCCTTTAGTTGGTTCGACTCTTGAAATAGGAGGTGTAATAATAAAGGGTACATTCGACTCATCGGGAGTCGATTTTGAATTTCCATCATCAATCCAAGCTTGAACAAGTGAGGGTGTTGTACCATTGTTGCTTAGTTGTAAGCTGACTTCTCGAGCATCCGATGGATATATTATGCGTGTACCATGCAGTATTATTTCAGCATGTCCTATACTAGCAAGTACTGCTTGAAGGCAAGCCATTCCCCAAAAAAATTTACGACCACGAAAAAGCATGAGTCATATTCTCAATAATAAATAATAGATGAAATAGAGCTTCTATTTAATAATAGAAGCTGCCTTTAAATTATTGATAAATAATCGTGTATTTTACTTGCGAAGTTACAGTACCCGCAGTAGATACACCAGTCGCATAATATTCAGCATAATAATTAAGATCGGCATTACCACCAGCAGAAACATTTACCCATTGAGAATTATCTTGTGCACCGGAAGCCCCTTTAGCAAGTACAGGAATTACTGCGTTATTGCTTCCTAATAGTTGAATATTGACATTAGCAGCTGCACCAGAAGTGGCTTGGTTTAATAAACGTCCAGTATTAAAATCAACCGTTGCTCCTGGTTCAAAATAAGTCGCAACTTTTCCAGCAGAAGCGCAATTTGTTAGATTAATTTGAAAAGGTGTACGACCAGCAACATCTCCTACATTTTTTAAAGATTGAGATGATACTGTTGGTAAATTCACTGTAAGGTTTTTATCACCTGTATCAATCGTACAAGTATTATCAGTTACTAGACCATTAATAATAATCGTACCATCAGCTGCTTGTACTGTTGTAATATTAAAAAGTGAAGCTACCGCTATAAAAATAAATTTTTTCATGAATTCCCCGAAATATCCTATAAATATACATTAATTACTTTTCAGTGCTTTTATTCTGATCAAGTAACGCGGTGGAAATATAGAGAGGTGGTCCCACATGTTTGAACAACTAAAAGCTTATTTATAAGTGATCCTCTGCTCTAGTTAAGCTACCTTATTTTGTTGTGGTAGCTGGTCATAGTAAAACTCATCTGGAGTCATTTTGTCCAGACTCGAATGAGGTCGTTTCAAATTATAAAATTCAAAATATGCGTTTAATTGCTTCTTCGCATCCAAAACATTGCTGTAGGCTTTGAGATACACCTCTTCATATTTAACGCTCCGCCATAATCGTTCAACCATCACATTATCAACCC
>NZ_JFXL01000038.1:0-10282 GCF_000588255.1 Acinetobacter sp. 1424608 | reverse complement strand
ATTAGCAGAGTTTGAGGGAGATTTACTACGTGAACGTGTGCGCTCTGGTGTAGCAGCGGCACAAGCGCGTGGCGTTGTGTTTGGTCGTCGTCCTGGTCAACGTACCAAGTCAGATCGTCTGGCACCTAAAGTGTTGGAGTTGGTGTCTGCTGGACACTCTTATCGACAAGTCGGTCGGCTGGTCAATCTAAGCAAAAATACCGTGTTGGATATCGTTAAAAGAAGTCGGAGTGAAAATCCTTAGCGTGCTATATTTTCCGTTTCCTGAGACGACCCCTAACTGAAGACATTGACGGTGGATGGGCTGCAATGGGAATTAAAACCTCTACAGAGTTCACAGCGGGTTGCAAGCGTTGGGTTGAGTTGAGGTTATCGGATTGGAAGTGGAGGGCTGCCATATGATTGCCATCTCTGACATAGCGTTTTAAGGTATTTTTCTAGGGCGTATTGATGTTTCAACGTATTAACAATCATACGAACAACCTCATTCTCTCAGGTCATTTTCTTCTTGCCGATGGGTGATTTTTCGCCGATAAGCACTTGGTGATACACCAAACCAGCGTTTAAACGCGCGCCGAAAATTAGCAGAGTCGTGGTAATTCAGTAAGCTGGCAATTGCCTCGACCGATATTTGAGGGTCATGTAAATAACTACTGGCTTTCTCAGATAAAATCCGATCTCGAATCAGCCGGTAACTCGTGTTCTCTTTGACCAGACGTCTGGCCAGCGTACGCTTATTCATAAACAAGGCTGCAGCCAGATCCTCTTCACTCAGTTGCCCGAGCGGATAGGACAGCATGGCTTTTTGCACTTGGTAGGTGGTGCTGTGTTGTTGGGTCTTGAGCCGGTTGAGGATCATTTCGCATTGTTGCATCGCCAGCAGATAGCTATCGTGCTGCGCGGATGCATTGGCAATCAAGCACAACTCGGTCGGCACTCGGATCGACAGTTGTGGCTGATCAAACTGATAGGTACCGGCAAGATAATCCGCGTAACAGGCATGATGATCGGGGGCGGGATGGCTAAACTGAATCACCGCCTCGGTCAGCGGTCGTCCAACAATAAATTCGGCACATTCCGAAAAAATCACCGCAACAGTTTCGGACAGTAGCCGATGTACTGCATGACTCAAGGTCTGCTCAAAGAAAATCAAGCAGGTCGTCCACTCAGCATTGGTGTGTGTTTCGAGCCTAATCAAACTCATACGGGTCGGCAAAAAAGTTTGAAACGCTTGTAACACGGCCAATAAGTTCGGGCTGCTATTGATTAAAAAGCCCATCGAGCCATGTGTTGACGGCGTGAGCCGCTGCCCTAAACGCAAGCCAAACTGATCGGATGCGGACAACTCCAAGCTATTTTGTAAGATTTGAATCTGTTGGCTGGCCGTGATCATCGTGTCGTCACGCATCAGTTGTTCAGCGGTCAGCGTGGTGAATTTTAATAGTTTAGGTAGGTCACGCGCCTGCAAGTCCAGCTCTCGGCCAATCAGACGGGTATAGCTACAGGGGATATTAGCAGATTCACTTGTACTGGCGAGACCAGTCAGCAGACTTGGATGCAACATGGCTCAAACACCTCAATAACAGACCAGTATGAAAGAACATCGACTAGAAAAATGCAATCGACGATGGGGCTACAGCGCCATAATCGTCTTTTAATGACCCTATATTGTCAACAAGAGACCTGTAAGCAGTATGGATACATGTCTATTATGAGTAAAGAGGGATGGCTATTTTCATCGGCGTCACCAGCAACCGTATACCACACAGGAGTAGTAATAATGGGTCAAATTACATTGATCGAGTATGACGGTACCGCCACCGTACTTGACATCGAAGCGGGCAAGTCGCTGATGCAACTGGCTATCGATCACGGCGTATCCGGCATTGATGGAGATTGCGGTGGCGAATGTGCTTGTGGAACCTGTCATGTGATCGTTGACGGTGCTTGGCTGGCGGCGACAGGACAGCCCAATGACGAAGAGGCGCGCATGCTAGAGATGGTACCAGAAGGTACGGCGTCGTCTCGTTTGGCGTGCCAGATTCAATTGTCCGATGCAATGGATGGCATGGTGGTGCATTTGCCTGAGTTTCAAATGTAGTGACGGCAGATTTCAACAGCTGTTAAGCATCATCATTGAGGAATGAATCATGAAAAACATGCAAGCCACACTAAACCAAATTTCAGCCCTGCTGCCGATACCCATGCATTTACAAGTGAAAGGCATGCAGGTGTTCCAAAAGGTCAAGCAACGGGTGACACAGGCGCAACCGTTCCCTGATTTTGTAGAAAAGCCAATCCCCGATGTTGCCACGCTCAAGCTCGAAGACATCGATATGAGCAATCCGTTTTTATATCGACAGCATCAATGGCAGTCATACTTTAAGCGGCTACGCGACGAGCGTCCTGTTCATTACCAAAAAAGCAGTCCATTCGGTGCATTTTGGTCGATTACCCGTTATGACGATATTGTGTTCGTGGACAAATCCCACGAGCTGTTTTCGGCGGAACCGGTGATTGTGATTGGCAAGCCGCCCGCCGGACTGGATGTGGAAATGTTTATTGCAATGGATCCGCCTAAGCACGATGTGCAGCGTCAAGCGGTACAAGGTGTGGTCGCACCGAAAAATTTAAAAGAAATGGAAGGGCTGATCCGCAGTCGGGTACAAGAGATTTTGGATGATTTGCCGCTCGATACGCCGTTTGATTGGGTGGAGCGGGTGTCCAAAGAAATCACCGCACGCATGCTGGCGACCTTGTTAGATTTTCCGTATGAACAGCGGCACAAGCTGGTGTACTGGTCTGATACGTTGGCGGGCAGCGCAGAAGCCACGGGCGGTGAGATTAGCGACAACGATGTGCTTTTTAATGCCGCCGCTGATATGGCCAAGCAGTTTGCCGCGCTGTGGCATGCCAAGGCGGCTCAGCAAGCGGCAGGGGAGCCGATGGGATTTGATTTGATTAGCTTAATGCTGAGCAATGACGATACCAAGGATTTGATTCACCGTCCGATGGAGTTTTTGGGCAATTTGGCCTTGCTGATTGTCGGTGGGAATGACACCACGCGGAACTCCATGACCGGCGGGGTATATGCGCTGAACCTGTTTCCTGAGCAGTTTGTCAAACTGAAAAACCAACCGAGCCTGATTCCAAATATGGTGTCCGAGATCATTCGCTGGCAGACCCCACTGGCGTATATGCGTCGCATCGCCAAGCAAGACATCGAGATGCACGGCCAAACCATCCGTAAGGGCGACAAGATCTTAATGTGGTATGCCTCGGGCAATCGTGACGAGCGGGTGATTGAACAGCCAGATGCGTTTTTGATTGATCGTAAAGGTGCACGCAATCATTTGTCATTTGGCTTTGGTGTGCATCGCTGTATGGGCAATCGCTTGGCCGAGATGCAGTTGCGGATTCTGTGGGAGGAGTTATTGCTTCGCTTCGACAATATTGAGGTATTGGGTGAGCCAGAGTTGGTGCAGTCTAACTTTGTGCGCGGCTATGCCAAGATGATGGTCAAACTGACTGCCAAAGCGTAGGTATCAAAATAGGCGACAGAGGCATTTTGCAACTGTCGTCGGCAACAATTGATGCTGTGCATCAACCATGAACTGAGTGAATTCATATGCAAACAATCGTCATCATTGGCGCAAGTCATGCTGCGGCGCAGTTGGCGGCAAGTCTGCGGCCAGATGGCTGGCAGGGCGAGATTGTGGTGATCGGCGATGAGCCGTATTTGCCGTATCATCGACCGCCGTTGTCCAAGACCTTTTTATGCGGTGCACAACTGGTCGATGAGTTATTGATTCGGCCAGCCGCTTTTTATCAAAAAAATCAGATCGAATTTCGGCACGGGCGGGTGGTTGCGATTGATCGGGCAGCGCGCAGCGTGACACTACAAGATGGCAGTACGCTTGCGTATGACCAGTTGGCGCTGTGTACCGGTGCACGAGTCAGGACGGTGTCGCTGGCTGGGTCTGATTTGGCAGGTGTGCATTATCTTAGAAATATCAGCGATGTACAGGCTATCCAGCCATTTGTACAACCCAACGGCAAAGCAGTGGTGATCGGTGGTGGCTATATCGGTCTTGAAACAGCCGCCGCATTGACCGAGCAGGGCATGCAGGTGGTGGTCTTGGAAGCCGCCGAGCGGATTTTGCAGCGGGTAACTGCACCGGAAGTGTCGGACTTTTATACGCGGATTCATCGCGAACAGGGTGTGACGATTCATACCGGTGTGTCGGTCACGGCGATCACGGGTGAGGGGCGGGCGCAAGCGGTGCTGTGTGCCGATGGTTCGATGTTCGATGCAGATCTGGTGATCATCGGGGTCGGGGTTGTACCGAATATCGAGTTGGCGCTGGACGCGGGCTTGCAGGTGGACAATGGTATTGTGATTGATGAGTATTGCCGTACCAGTGCGCCAGAGATTGTGGCCATCGGGGATTGTGCCAATGCGTTTAATCCGATTTATCAGCGGCGGATGCGCTTGGAGTCGGTACCAAACGCCAATGAACAGGCCAAAATTGCCTCGGCGACCTTGTGTGGCTTACAGCGGACCTCGAAGAGTTTGCCTTGGTTTTGGTCAGATCAGTATGATCTAAAGTTGCAGATTGCGGGACTCAGTCAGGGGTATGATCAGATCGTGATTCGGGGTGATGTGCAGCAAAGGCGTAGCTTTGCAGCGTTTTATTTGCAGGCGGGTCGCCTGATTGCGGCGGATTGTGTGAATCGTCCGCAGGAGTTTATGCTAAGCAAAAAGCTGATCACGGCTGGTACGGCGGTCGATCCACTGCGGTTGGCGGATGAGTCGATTGCGGTACAGGCGTTGATGGGGTAGCTTAAAACTACATCAGGCTAGATTTGCATTACGCTGATTCAGATGTTAATCAGAATGGCATCGATAGATACCTGTGAGAGCAAGTCAGGTGCAGCTTTGGCTTTGTGTAATTCACCACCCGTGATCGCAAACACGATGGGTAATCCATACCCATCTACGGCAAGATGGATCTTACTTGTCTTGCTACCTCGACTTAAGCCAATCGCCTCCTGATCGTGAGTTGCAGCACGTGCATTATGTTGATGTGCCTTGACGTAATTGCTATCCATAACCCCTACTCTATATCAGAGTCAGTAGATAAAACCCTGAGTATGCTTTGGAAAAAACCTTTTGCTGACCAGTCGTTGTATCTTTTGTAGAGATTAGGCTGCTGACCAAACTCAGTCAGGAGGTAGGTCTAGCCATGGACATTTCACCCACATTCTGTAGAGCATGGCTTCTACGGTGAGCCGTAAATTTGGTTTGTGATCAATGTCCTGTTGCTTGAGCATAGGAGAAATCTTTGCTCAATGTTGGTCGTTCAGCATAAAGCGTGGCATGGTGGACTCGGATGGGGAGAGCTTTAATTCTCTGAGTCTGCCTCCAATTTGCAATCAATATTTTCAAACGTCAACACACTCTAATGTAAAAAAACTAACATTAAAAAAACACCTCTGCCAAAAGGTCTGGTAGCTATATTCGATGTCAAAGATGATCTGGCTCACCTGCTGCGTTGTTAACTCATTCTATCAAATTTTGAGGACAGGCTTGACATTTGGTCAATCGACCAATATATATTCAAAATATGCATTTGGTCATTTGACCAATACCCGTTGAATTCTTGTGTGATATTTGCTGTGCCTGACCAAGGTGAAAAATATTGCTCAAGGTCAAATGTGATAGCAGGTTTACAGACATTCGATGCCTTTACAAGGAAACTCTCGCCATGACTCATATGATCAATATCCAGCCACGTAAGCCGCGGTTTGATTTAAGTGATGTTCCAGTTTTTTGGAACGACGGTGACCCGGTGTTAACACGCTTCTTTGATGCACTTTCTATTCACTTCCCCGATGGAGAGCGTTTTTTTATTCAGTCGGTGCGTAACTATCAGGATCTGGTCACAGATCCTAAACTGAGAGAAGATATCAAAAACTTTTTTCGCCAAGAAGCGCAACATGGCATTGTGCATGACCAGTATAATGCGGTGATGCAGTCGCAAGGCATTCATGTCGAAAAGGTCATCGCAAGATTCAAATTATTTATTCGGCTCTCCCAAAAACACCTGCCCGCCAAGTATCTGTTGGCCATGACAGCTGCCTTTGAACATATTACTGCTGTACTAGGCGAGGGTGCTATGGAGGGTGAGGGTGAGATGTTCAAGAATGCTCATCCCGCAATGCGTGCCATGTTCATGTGGCATGGGGTAGAAGAAGTCGAACACAAAACAGTAGCCTTTGATGTTTACGAAACAGCGGCAGGTGGGGGGGATTTCACCCGCGCATCTGCTTTGATTATCGGAACGCTACTGGTACATGCGGTGGTTGGCTCAGTTCTTTGGCATATGTTGAAAATTGACAAACTACAAGGTCAGCCATTGGTGCTTGCTAAGGGATTTTATCGCCTCTATGGACCACGTGGCCTGATTACCAGACTTATTCCACGCTATCTGGACTGGTTTAAGCCAGGTTTCCATCCTAGCGACACCGAAATCCCAGAAAAGGTTAATTCTTGGCTGGCTGAATATGATAAGCATCAAGACCCTATGGAAGCGTCACGAATTGTTTTTAATGTCCCCATTGCAAAAGCTGTATAGATCAGGAGAGACCGTGAAAGACTCGACTCGACTTGACCAAGTCGAGTAACCTGTCTTATTGATATAATGTTATGAGTCAAACTATGTTGAGTAGTGAATCTACGCGAGTCGAAGTTGCTGACCGCGAGAGAGTATTAGCCGCTTCTGCCAAGCTGTTTCGAGAAAAGGGTTTTGAGCGTACCAGTGTGCGAGAAATTGCCAGTGCTTGTGGTATTCTTCCAGGCAGTCTGCATTACCGCTATCGTAGTAAAGACGATATTTTGGTTGATATGATGCGGCTTGCTATTGAGAGAACTATTTACAGGATTGTTGAGGCGACTTCCGCGATTCAAGATCCACTCAAAAAAATGCAATCGGCACTGCAGACACATGTCGATATCCTTATGTCGGGTGACGATATGGTTTATGTGTTGTTGTTTGAGTGGCGCTCGGTACATGGAGTCGCACGTGAGCAGATTATTGCTGAGAGAGACAGATACGAGCGATATTGGCAGACAATTCTTGATGATCTGCAGTCTTATGGTTGTATCCGAAACGATGTGGATGCAGATCTGTTAAGACTGATTGGGCTAGGAGCAATAAACTGGGCTGCCACTTGGTATAAAGAAAATGGTAAGTACAATCTTGAACAGATCGCGGATGCGATATGGCAGATGATGACAAGAGGCATCCTTAATCCAGATTTTCACGAAGAGGCAAAAAACCTGTGACCAACTATAAGACTCCATCCCGTATCACGCACGCCATCGGGAGGCATTGTGGCAGCTCCGCAATTCGTGATTTGCTCGAGTTTAATGGGCTGAATATTTCCGAGGCCATGTGCTTTGGATTAGGCTCAGGGCTTGGCGTGACCTATTTGGAAATGGCTGACGCCCCTGTGCCATTTTTAGTGCATGTGCGGTCTTTGGGGTTTGAAGCGCGCGTATTTGAAAGTATCGGTATACCCTTTGAGTGGCAAACCTTCGAGTCACCCGAATCGGCAGCCACCGCGCTGGAGAAATGTTTGGATGCGGGTCACCCCACCCTGTTGCTGACGGATATTTTTTATTTACCTTACTTCAACAGCAGCACGCACTTTCCCGGTCACGCCATAGCCGCTTGGTCGAGAAATCCAGAGACAGGTGCGGTATTTGTCACCGATACCGAGCGTCCGAGTGTTTTGTCGGTGACGCGAGAGGCACTGACCCGCGCACGTTTTTCTACACAGCCCCCATTTATTCACTATGGCAATATGTTCACGCCCACCGCGTTTCAAGGCGAAATTACCCCCGAGATGATTACCGGTGTCATCCATGACAACGCCAAGTCATTAGCTGTGAGTGGCATATCGGCACTGGAAACATGGCTGGCCGAACTGAGTCGTTGGGGAGCCACAGGCGATTGGCACTGGACGACCCGATTTGCCTACCAAATTATTGAAAAGCGTGGCACAGGTGGCGGCGGCTTCCGCAAAATGTACGCTGAATTCCTTGATGAAGCGGTTCACTATGACGCAAGTGTACAGCAATATCGACTGCCCCTGTTAATGAGGGCTTGCGAAAAAGCATGGACGGCATTAGCCATGTGTTTGAAGTCTGCCTCGGAAAGCACAAACTTTCCATATGCCGCCATTGAAGAGGCCATTGTGGCGGTGATGCAGGCCGAACGTAATTATACAGATGCCGCCCTTGCACTTTGAGACGTGCCGCTAATTTTTTCGCAATAAAATCAGCCAGCAATGGCGGGAGTTCAAAAATGGACAGTAATAACACGGCACACCTGACCATGGCTAAGGCGTTTTTTGGTACTAATCACCCTTTATTCAATATGTTCAATATTAGTGTTGGTGCAGTGAGCGATGGTCATGCCGAGATGACGATGCCCTTCTCTGAGCAACTCTCTGACCGTAAAGGCTCACTGCATCGAGGGGCTTTGGTGACGCTGCTGGATACGACTTGCGGCTTATCTATTTTTTCGTCATTGCGGTCGTTAGAGCCGATTGCCACTATTGATTTGCGTGTCGATTTTTTGCGACGTATTCCCTCTGCGGTAGGTTTAAAGGCGATAGTGGATTGCATTGGTAGAACCGATACGGTGGCCTTTATCACGGGCCGAGCGGTTGCAGAAGACAGTGGTGAGCTACTGGCTACTGTCACTGGTTCTTTCGCAATCGGCACGATGGGACCCTCTTTTGACAGCAATGAAGCGCGAGGCGAGTGATATGAGTATAGTAAATCAGATGAGCGCGGAAACACCCCCACTAAAATTGTGTGACGAGCCTTTTGTCGATTTTCTAGGTTTTCGTGAGGAAATGCAACATGGAGAAATACAGTACTTTATGGACTTTCGTGATTCGCATATCGGCAACCCGATGATTGGCACGTTTCATGGCGGCATTCTCGCGAGTTTTGGTGAAGTGGCCGCCGCCGCCTATCTTGCCCGTCAGCGTGGTGATAATGAGCTGCCCTTATGCTCCACGATGACCTTTGATTACCTGCGGCCAGCATTTATAGGTACGTTACAGGCAGTCCCCAGTATTGTTCGTGCGGGTCGGCGCATTACGACAGTATCGGTTCAGTTACTACTTGATGGCAAGTTGGTTTGTATCGGTCGATTCCTGTTTACGGTTAGCAGCAAATAAAATTGGAGCAAGCTCAGTTCAGGATGCCGACCCTGTTTTACTCAGAAAAATTTTCAATAGATAGACAAATAATATCAAATAGCTGGAACTACTACTGATACCGATACAGCGTTGGCGCAGAAATCCCAAACTCCTTCGCCAATGCTCGCTTGGTTTTGTAGTCGCCAGATTCAAGACGTTGATGCAGCAGAGCCACTTGTTCAGGAGTCAGTGACGGCTTACGGCCCTTGTAGGGGTCGTCTCAGGAAACGGAAAATATAGCACGCTAAGGTTTTTCAATTGCGCGCAATGGCCTAAATTTTCCACCACCTATCTTGGCTTTGCTTCGCCATAGATAATCCCCAGTTAAATTGATGTGCTCCCACCCCAGCGGTGACAGATATTGCAGCAAGGTATCATCGACTGTGCGACCATGCCCTCGTAGGGCGTTAGTCGCTCTCTCTAAATAAACCGTGTTCCACAATACAATGGCGGCGGTCACTAGATTCAAGCCACTGGCTCGATAACGCTGTTGCTCAAAGCTTCGATCTCGAATCTCACCCAATCGATAAAAGAAAACGGCGCGCGCTAATGCATTACGGGCTTCACCTTTATTTAATCCAGCTTGAACCCGACGGCGTAGTTCTACGCTTTGCAACCAATCCAAGATAAACAGTGTGCGCTCAATACGCCCCAGCTCTCGTAATGCCAATGCCAAACCATTCTGTCGTGGATAACTACCGAGTTTACGTAGCATTAGCGACGCTGTGACAGTCCCTTGCTTGATTGATGCGGCCAGACGCAAAATATCGTCCCAATGAGTACGAATCTGTTTGATATTCAGTGTGCCGCCAATCATGGGTTTAAGTGCGGCATAGTCTATGTCTGACTTTGGAATATAGAGTTTCGTATCGCCCAGATCACGAATTCGTGGTGCAAATCGAAACCCTAGCATGTGCATGAGTGCAAAAACATGGTCGGTGAATCCAGCCGTATCGGTGTAGTGTTCCTCGATGCGTAAATCAGACTCGTGATACAGCAGCCC
>NZ_JFXL01000037.1:0-11833 GCF_000588255.1 Acinetobacter sp. 1424608 | reverse complement strand
AATGAAAATTATTTCGATTAATCAATCAGTAAAAATCCACACAAGTTGTTCTTCAATTCTCTTAATGATCTTCTTCCTGGTTCGTCACCAGCAAGCTAGGTCGGCTATATTACTCTTAATCTCTTAAAAGTCAACAGGTAATTTCGATATTTTTAAAACTTATCTTTCAAACCAACTTAACATTAAATTCATCACTTAAAGTAACCAACTTAATCTCAAGTAACTGTTTTTCAACAAGTTTCTATCTGCATCACCGCCGATGGATGTGCATTATAGACCATTAACTTACCTTTGCAATACCTTTTTAACATCCCACGCACCAACCGATCATTTTTTAGGCTTTTTAGTCATTTTTCTATATTATTTGACCAATTTTACATTGATAATAGCTTATCGCTTCTGTATTAAAATATATCTCTATCCAACTGCATATTGAACAGAGCCTGGCTAGCGGTTAAGGAATTATATGAATTATTCTAATTTACTATTATCGAGCTTATTAACTGTGGGTCTTTATACCTCAGCACACGCTCAGGAAAATCTTACTGAAGAATCTGCCGCTAGTCCGGAAGATGCTACTTCGACAGAGGCTCAGCAGGGCCGTCCCCGCTCACAAATTATTAAAGACTTGAAAGCGCTAAAAGCTAAAGATTTAAAAATTAATGCAAACGCTGCTCAACCGGATACAGTAAAAGATCCATTACAGTCATTAAACCGTCCGATTTATTCTTTTAATGATATGTTGGACCGTAATATTCTTCGTCCAGTTGCAGTTCAATATAATGAGAAAACTCCAGAAGATGTACGTGGCTCTTATCGCCAATTCCGTAAAAATCTTGGAGAGCCATGGAATGCTGTTAACCAGTTAATTCAAGGACGCCCTGGACGTGCAGCAAAAACACTCGGCCGATTTACTGTTAATACATTAACAACTTTAGGTTTAGCTGACCCTGCTAGTCGCTTAGGCCTTCCGCCTGAAGATGAAAGCTTTGGTGTCACTCTTGGTTATTATGGCGTTCCTTCTGGGCCATTTTTAATGTTGCCTTTCTTTGGACCGAGTACATTACGTGATGGGATTGGCTTAGCTGTAGATTCTCAGGCTCGTCCACAAAAGTACATCATGGATAACCAAGATGGTCTTTACTGGTCAACTAATGTCTTACAGGCCATTGATACACGTGCTCAATATCTAGATTTGGATCAAACCATACAAGGTGATCAATATGCGATGATTCGCGATTTGTATCTCCAACGTAAGGCTTTCCAGATTGCTGAGAAAAAAGGTAATTCAGCAGACGTATCTTTTATTGATGATGACGAATCTGAAGATGTACCAGATGATAGTCAAACTAAAACTAAAAAATAATTAAAGAAGAAATCAAGGTATTGTACTCTTCATATAAAAAGGCAATACCTTGATTTTGATCATACATCCTCTATGATGGATAAAGTGATCTTGTAAAAGGACTACCATATCTTCTATGTATTTTATTAAACCGACCCGCTCTATCCCTTTCTTAGAGCAAGCTCTGGAAGCATTACCAGACTTACAAGTCATTCACATAGATGATCTCGATTTATATGATCCAACAATTATCGCAATTGCAGATGTACAAGATTTCCTGACTCATAAATGGCGTTTACCTACCATTGTGATTGCTTTTGAGCATGAAGGTAGTGCTTTAGCTCAAGCATGGGAAGCAGGTGCTCTTGCGGGATGGGTATGGAACCAGTTACCTCAAGATTTAAACAAGGCATTAACAAGGATTGATGCTCAATATAAACGCAATCAAGATAGTCGCGATTTACCTTCCGCCGCAGAATTGCAAAAACGTTTATTGCCAAATCCTATTGATATATTAAATTATGAAGTTGAAACTTTTTTTCAACCTTCCGCCTATCTATCAGGTGACTGGTATGATTATTGGAAATTAAATGATAAAGAGGTTTTATTCTATCTTGCCGATGTATCGGGACACGGTGTTACAAGCAGTTTATTAACTTCATGGATGGCTGCCTTTCATGGTCGTTCAAAAACACCGCGACAGTTGATTAAAAAATTAAATGGAATGTTAGTTCAAGAGAATATTGAAAAACATATTACAATTGTAGTTGGTATTTTAAATCTGGAAACACATAGCCTTCGGTGGTCTAGCGCAGGTCACTACCCTCCTCCAATTATTTTTGAACCTAATCAACCTCCAAAAATTTTAACAACTAGTAGCTTTCCTTTGGGTTTAACTGACGAACTAGAAGTTGAAGAACACGTTTGCACATTAAATCGTCATGCACGTTTCATAGTTTGTTCAGATGGAGCATTAGAACCATTTGATGGCGGATTGAATGATCAATTTCAACAATTGGTTCAACATTTGCAAAATCAATCATTCCAAGCCCCTGATCATGTTGCTGATGACATTGCCATCTTTAGTCTTTGTCGAATGAATTAATTTAAAAATCAAACAATTAAAAAATATACGACTTAAGGACTCTTGAGTCTGAGATGGCACTATGTGATAATTTTTCTATCCTTCTCTGAAAATGGCATTTATATGTCAACAGGTCATGTTGAATATGCAAGCTTAAATGGAACGCATATTTTCAAACTTATTGGTGAAGTGCGAGCCCATTCTTGTATAAGTCTAGACAAACTTTTAAACAGAATTGAACAGCAAGAGAATGTTGTTGGTGCAATCGTTGATTTAACCCAAACAACATTTATTGATAGTACTGTATTAGGTATCTTAGCTAAGCTAGGTTTAAAACTGAAACAGACTCATCATATTCAAGCTGTGATGCTATCTACCAATCCAGATATCACAACCTTAGCCAACAGCATGGGGCTAGGGCAGGTTTTTGTCATTCTGAATTATTGTGGCGATCCTAACGTTTGTACTTTAACGTTAACGGATGAACACATTACTCATAATGCGATGCTAAGAACTGTTCTGGATGCGCATAAGACATTGATGAAACTCAATGCAAATAATCAGAATATGTTTGAGCCACTTGTTAAGCAATTGCAGAAAGAACAAGATACGCTTGAACAAGTATCTGATAAGCAAAATGCCTAAATTTTATTGCTAATCGGGATTTGTATATGACTCTTGTTTCAGCTGTTCAAATGAATTCTCAAGATGACATTGAAAGCAACTTTCAAATAATTGAGTCATTGATTCAGCAAAGCAAGGCTCAAAATGCTAGCTTAATTGTTTTTCCCGAGAACTTTGTATGTTTCGCTGCTGGTAAACAGCGTGAAACAGCTGAGCAATTTGAATCGATCCAGCAAAGACTTGAAAAACTTGCGCATCAATATCAAATCTGGATTGTTGCAGGTACTCTGCCCTGCCCATTCCGTCCAGATGGATCTATCATTCAAGATGGCCGTGTGCGTACAGTAAGCTTATGTATCAGTCCTGAAGGTACAGAAGCACGATACGACAAAATACATTTATTTGATGTACAAGTTGGCGATGCTGTTGGTGGATATCAAGAATCCCGTTTCTTTGAGCCTGGAACAGACGTTGTAGTCACATCTACTCCTTTTGGCAATATCGGCCTAATGGTATGTTATGACTTGCGTTTTCCCGAGTTAGCTTTAACCCTCAGACAACAAGGCGCTCATCTATTGACTGCTCCAGCAGCATTTACCTATACAACAGGACAAATGCACTGGCAGCTGTTGTTGCAAGCACGTGCAATGGATAGCCAATGCTATGTTTTAGGAGCGGCACAACAAGGTTGGCATGGGGAAAAACGTCAAACTTGGGGACATGCAGGAGCAACTGATAGCCGTGGACAAATTTTAAGTATGATTGAACATGAAGGTAATGGTTTAATTACTGTACCTTTTGATTTAGCTGCTCAAGAACTTGTTCGCACTTCAATGCCTTTAATGACTCATCGTAAATTAATTCACTATTAAAAGCTTAATTATTCATGTGGAAATACTTATTTAGCATTTTTTGCTTAGGGGCAAATATTCACTGTTACGCAGCGGATTTCGGTGCAACAAATCATTTTGTTTCTCCAAATTTACAGCTTAAACAAAATACTTTTCCACCTACTCCAAAAAATATTCCTCTTCCTGCTTTTGGGCAACGAATTATTGGCTGGGGAACTGGTGCTGAAGGTGCAAGACAACGTTTAGAAAATATTCAACCAGCTGATGTTTCTATGATAAAAAAACAAGGCACAACCTTGGAAATGATTACAGCTTGGCAGGATTTTTACGAACAAGAGCAACAACGCGATGAGAACAATCCAACTGCAAGATACCGTGCTCGTTTAATGAAAAAAATTGCTGACCTCTGGTAATTGTTTCAAATTCATATTTTAAGTTAAAGAGTAATCCTTTGATTACTCTTTTTTTTGCGTTATCTGATTTTTATCAATAACTCAAAATTATGAACATTTAAGAAATTAAACATAAAGCGATATACTAGAAAAGCACCCATTAGTTTTCTGAGGAATATATGGACCAAGACTGTCAAAACTTAAAGCTTGAGAATCAATTATGTTTCCTCATTTATTCAACAAATTTAGCTCTTAATCAACTTTATCGTAAACTTTTAACTCCATTAGGTATTACCTATCCTCAATATTTGGTGATGTTGGTTTTATGGGAAAAAGATGAGATTACTGTTTCAGAAATTGGCAGCAAGTTATTTTTAGAGTCCTCCACCTTAACACCAATTTTAAAAAAACTAGAAGCACTGCAATTTGTTAATCGTACTCGTTCAAAAGAAGATGAACGACAAGTAATTATTACGTTAAGCGAAAATGGGAAAAAACTTAAAGAACGGGCAGTGAATATTCCAGCTCATATATTGGAAGCAAGTTCTTGTGATATGACCACGTTACTCGGCCTAAAAGATCAACTGACACAGCTTCGTACAAATATAGCTAAATAATCACCACTTTTTTTACAAAATTAACTTGTCAAAATATTTAAGTCGTGTACGATATATTTGTATTCAATTTAATTTAGGAATAAAAAGATGTCTTTAGAAAAAGTTGTGTATCGTGCAAAAGCTAAAGCAACTGGTGGCCGTGATGGTCGTGCAACTTCATCAGACGGTGTATTAGACGTACAACTTGGTGTGCCTAAAGAAATGGGGGGCGCTGGTGGTGCTGTAACCAACCCAGAACAATTATTTGCAGCTGGTTATTCAGCGTGCTTTTTAGGCGCTTTAAAATTTGTTGCTAACCGCGATAAATTCAACATTAGCAAAGATGCTTATGTTGAAGGTGAAGTTGGTATTGGTCCAATTCCTACAGGTTTTAGTATTGAAGTTACTTTAAATGTTTATTTAATTGGTATGGACCGCGAAGAAGCTGAAAAATTAGTTGCAGCAGCTCATATTGTTTGTCCATATTCAAATGCGACTCGTAACAATATTGATGTAACTTTTAATATTGTGACTGAATAATTATTCATATTAAAAAATGCCCGAATATTATCGGGCATTTTTTATATCTTTCGTATTATGCTTCACTTGCTTCATTAGTTACACGAAGTACTTCTTCAAGTGTAGTTTTGCCTGAGAGCACTTTACGCAAGCCATCATCTCGAATAGAACCAGAATACTGACGGGCATGATTTTCTAATTCAAACTCTGCTGCATTACCATGAATGAGTCGGCGCATAGGTTCATCAATAGGTACAATTTCATAAATCGCTGTACGGCCATTAAACCCTAAGTGGGAACATTGCTCACACCCTTGAGCTTCCGGTAACTTTAAAGTTGGCTCATGTGAAATATGCTGAAAAACCTGCTTTTCAAAAGTATCGGCTTCACGCCATGTCATACAATGTGGACATAAGGTACGAACCAAACGCTGAGCAACGACCCCAATTAAAGAACTTGAAAGTAAGAACGGTTCAATTCCCATATCTTTAAGACGAGTAACCGCACCAATAGCAGTATTGGTATGTAGTGTCGATAAAACCAAATGACCTGTTAATGATGCTTGCACTGCAATTTCAGCAGTTTCTAAATCACGAATCTCACCAACCATTACAACATCTGGATCTTGACGTAACATTGCCTTTAAAGCACGAGCGAATGTCATATCCACTTTGGTATTAACTTGTGTTTGCCCTATGCCTTCAAGTTGATATTCGATTGGGTCTTCGGCAGTTAAGATGTTGCGTGTATTATCATTTAAATCAGATAAAGCTGCATATAAGGTAGTGGTTTTTCCCGAACCCGTAGGACCTGTAACTAAAATAATTCCGTGTGGACGATGCACCAATTGAGTTAAACGCTCATAGTCATTTGCCATTAAACCCAAGTGAGTCATATTAAGGCGACCCGCTTGTTTATCAAGCAAACGCATAACAACTCGCTCGCCATGAGACGAAGGCAAAGTAGATACACGCACATCCACTTCACGTCCAGCAAGTCGTAAAGAAATACGTCCATCTTGCGGCACACGCTTTTCGGCAATATCTAGTTTCGCCATAACTTTAATACGTGAAACAAGTAACGGTGCCAACTCACGGCGCGGCTGTACAATTTCACGTAATTGACCATCTACCCGCAAACGAACCGATAGCTTTTTTTCAAAAGCTTCAATATGGATATCAGAAGCACCAACTCGAATCGCCTCTGATAGAAGTGCATTGATCAGACGGACAATAGGCGCGTCATCTTCTTGGTCCATTAAGTCTTCTGTTTCAGGAACCTGATCGGCCAAACTCAATAAATCTGGATGATCTTCTAGACCTGCTGCAACTTGTTGCGACTCCCCTGTGTCACCAGCGTAACTCGTACTTAATAAGCTATTAAACTCTTGTTCAGTACATAGCTGATAATGTGCAGGCTTCCCCAAAATTCGTCTTGCTTCCTGCAATGCAATTTTTTCTGTATTTTGACGTCTAACAATAAAAACTTGATCACCGTCATAACGAAATAAAACACCATGACGCTTGGCAAAACTATATGGAACTTGTATTTGTTTCAATATTTGCATCACAATTTATAATGATGAGTAAGATGATTTTGAGTGTACTCTAAGCAGATTACAGCGTGAAGTCTGTTTAACAACTCGGTAGAGGAATTTTACGTCTTGTTTGAAAATAATGAATATCAGCCTCGCCCCCAGAATTCTTTAAAATGGTGGGGTGAACAGCACTTTGAAATTAACCAGTCGAAAGCATGGCAATTCGGTTCAATGCTCTTTCGTTTAACGCGGGGCATAAAAGAATGGCGTATCGAATATTATCGTCCCACTCTCCAAGATGATAATGAACAAGATTGGCACATTATCTCGGATGCAAATTTTGGTTTCCCCCATACTGTTCAAGTCGAACGTTACATGTTTAGAAAAACTAATCCGAAGTTTCTACTCATGCCACGTTTGGCGGACCGATCTGTTGTGATTAAACCTGTTGATCCAATTTATATTCCAGCAGGTCAGCGAGGGACTCTTTATATTAGTACTCCTTTATGGATTGCAGGTTTAGTTGAAAGTCAGCATGAACCTTTATTTGAGATTCCTGTAATTCAGCCTAAAGATACATGGTTTGGACCCAATGCACAGCAAGGTGAAATTTGCTATGCCACCTCTGTTGATGGACGTACCGATTTAAATCTATTAACACCACGTGCTTTTAGAGCAGTTACGCCGATTGATTTTCACAATACCAGTAATCATCAATTACGCTTTGATCGTATGAATGTTCCGGTTACTGCCCTACCGCTATTTTATAGTGAAAGTACGGGACGCTTATGGACCTCACAGATTAAAGTTTATTATGAAGGGTCTGACCGCCCTGCCCGCATTCGTATTGAAAACCGTACACCGCCTCTTGCAGGTGAGGTGACTTACGTACATCCCCCACGTTCACCTGGCGGTGCACTATTTAATATGTTTGATTCATTTTTCTAAGGGGGTTTTATGGCTGATTCAAATATTCCTAGAGATATCGCTGATAGCCTCAAAAGTATATTCACCAATATTAATACCGAACGTATCAGTGAAATTTTAGTCGGTGTTGTGCTTTGTTTTATTGGTTTTGTCCTTGCCCGTATTATTTCCAATACATTTATTAGAACCGTTGGCTCACGTTTTAATGCTCATCAGCGTCTGGTATGGCGCCGCGGTATTTTCTATTTTATTTTCTTACTCTTCATTATGACGAGTTTAAAAGAAGCCGGTTTCAAACTTAGTGTATTCCTAGGGGCAGCGGGGATCTTAACAGTAGCGCTCGGTTTTGCTTCACAAACCTCTGCCAGTAACTTGATTAGTGGTTTATTTTTGATTGGTGAAGGTTCATTTGAAGTCGGTGATACTATTCAAATCACCCTCATTCGTGGCAATACCATCGAAGGTGAAGTCATCTCAATTGATTTGCTTTCAGTAAAATTACTTACACTCGACAACGTCTATATTCGTTTACCGAATGAACAACTTATTCGTGCCCCTGTACACAACTTATCTAAATACCCGATACGCCGTATTCCAATTACACTCGCCATTAACTTTCATGAAGACATTATTAAAGTCCGTGAGGTTCTACTTAACGTCGCAGCAAATTACCCACTCGTGTTAGATGACCCAAAACCTGCGGTTACAGTAACTGCATTTAGGGAATCATCGATTGAGCTTTTATTTGCAATGTGGTGCCGCCAAGAAAATTCTTTAAAAGTTCGAGATGAAATGCAAGAACGTATCCGAAATGGCTTTTTAGATAACCAAATTGAGATTCCTGTTCCTAAAATGGGATTAATTGATCGACCATCTACTATTTTTGCTGAAGACGATATCGATCAATACAGTAATCAAAAAGAGTTAAAAAGAGAGCCTAAAGCTTAGGCTCTTGATTCTTCTTTACAGAGGATGATGGTGGTAATGGTGCAAGATAAGCAATAATCAGCATTACCCCACCTGCTCCAATAAATGAAATAACTCGAGTTAACGTTGCACTTTGCGATAGATCAAGCAAAATCAGCTTTAATACAACAATCCCTAAAAGTGCAGCGCCTACAAACCAGAGTTGACGAATCATTTTTCGACTAGAGAATGTCGTCAATACAAATGCCAAAATAACCCAAAGTAAGGTCAAACTTAGCTGTACTACACCATTTGTCCAAATTGAAGCACTCCATAGCGGTGTTGCCCAGTAATGGTGCAAGCCTCGAACGACTACACTACTAAATACCAGTAAGCCCACTAAAATTGTTGTAATTTTAAAAGTCCACTCCAGTGACTTATCTTGATCAAAATCATGTTGATAAATAATAAAAAGTAAGCCTGCAAATACCGCAATTGAAAGAAAGTCCGTTAAGTTAATTAAAGGAATAAAATAAAGGTACTCGGCAGAATGGCTATCAATACTCACCGCAAGCAACCACAGTAAGCTTAAACACCACACCGGAATTTGATGCAATAGTGTCGTTTTATGAGTTTTATAAGCCCAAAGCGAATAAGCCACAGGAACAAAAGCCAAAGCCACAATTGGCATTTTTGGAAAAATAGCCACGCCAACTATTGCTAACGCTAACCAGCTTAAACCAGCCCAGACTTTTAAGTATCCAGACTCACCCGTCTGTGGTTGAGCCATAATAAATAAGCCGCTAAGAATAATTGTAGCGACTAGGAAAGTAGTTTGCTGTAATGAGTCTCCCCATTTAAACAATGTAAATACTTGACTAACAGAGACCTCCCCCAAAACTAACAACAGTAACAGGCTAATTAAAATTAACTGCAAACTCTGCCATTGCACACGTAATTTATAGTGTACGACTGCACTAAATATTGCGATTAGGGCTACAGCGAAGATCAAATACGGACTTAAACCATGATGATGCCATGCCATTATTTCTATACCAGCTACGGCGCCCGCATACATACCTAAGCATAAGAAAATACCGCTAAACATACTTGCGCTAAAATAGCGTTGCTCTTTACTGTTGTATTGCAATAAATAAAAAGCAGAAATGAATTGAGCAATTGCATAAATGCTAGTGCTTAGCGTTGGAAACTTTTCATTTGCCCAAACCTGATAAAACAGTGCAAGTGAACTGAGTAAAACTAAAACTACGCCAATATATCGGCTTAAACGATAGCGCTCAGTTACTCCCCAAACGATTAAAGCCGTACCTTGTGCAACCCAGCCAATAGCAGTCCAGTGCGCCCCTTTTGCGAGTGGAAAAATTAAGGCAAAAAAAGCAACCGCGAGTATAAAAAAACTTTTTGCAAGAACTGAAAGTTGTGGATGGTTTTTTTTAATCCAATAAGTTAATACCGCATAAGTACACGCTAATACAGCAGCACCAATCGTCAAAGCTTGGGTCGACTCATGAACTAAATAAGCATGAAGTGTAAAGCCTAATACAGGAACACTAAAAATAAGGCCAACATCTAAGAGTGGAGGTACACGAATCCCCTCTTGTTTTTCATGTGCTGAAACCCGAGATATATTTTGGCTATAACGAACACTTAACCAAATAAACAAGGCAATATGACACCATAAAATCCAGTCTAATGTGCCAAATTTTGCTGGCTCGGCATAAAATGCGATTGCACTACCACCAATAAACATTGTGGCAAAGAAAGCAATTTGATTTAAAACTTTCCATGGCTGAATAAAGTTAACGGCAGCGACCGCAAGATTAATGACAAAATAGTAACTAAATAGAAAAATCACATCAGGACGATATTGCGGAATCACTAAAGGAGCCGCATAAGCCATACCGAGTGCCAGTATTGCTAAATAAATGGCTTGTTGTTTTAAGCTCAGGAATACCGTAATTGATAATAAAATAGCAAATAAAATACTCGCTGTAGTTAGACTTGCGATTACACCGAAATGATGCGAGAACACAAGCGTTAGAAAGACAATCGCTAACCCGACACCTTGCAACGCCACAGCAAATAACTGGTTTTTCTTTTGCAAGGTATATCCAAATGCTGTTAATACACCTCCTGCAATGGCAATAAAACCAAGTTTCACACCTAAGCTCAACTGCCAATGCTCACTGGCAAAACGCAGTAAAAGCACCACCCCAACCATAAGCACAGCAACAGCAACCCTTAAAATTGGATTACCATGAATCATCCAATCGACTGCTGGTTGCCACCATGCAGTGGTCTGTGTACGAACTATTTGTTCTTCTTGATTTAATGCTATTGTTTCAGGTAAAGCTGGCTCGGTAATATTGTTTGGATCAACTTGCTCTAATACAGGTGTGATCGCTTCTGTATGTATAGATTCATTTACATTTACTGTTTGCTTGGCTGTCTCGAGGAACAATAGACGAGTATGAAATGTACTAATAGTTTGAATCAAACATAACAATAAAACCAGTAATGCCCCACCAGCAATCCACATCCAATGATTGATATAAGCAACTAATGCAACTAAAGCAGCCGCATAAATGACTGTGCGTTGTATGTGAATAGAATAAAGTGGGGTTCTCTGCCGAGAAAACTGTTGTTCTAAATGAGTTAAACGTTGATGTAGATTTGATAACGACTGAACTAGTATGACAGTTAGAGCAATAGATAAAGCAACAACGGCACTCTGAAATTTAAAACCGAGCCTGTAAATTATTTTGTGTAAGTTCCATTTTTTATAAATGATCTTTTAATCGATCATCGAACTGAATCGTAAACCAATTCATTGCTAAACGCCAATTTTGAATTGGCATCGTCCATTTCTTCGCAGCATTTGATGTTGCTAAGTAAATGACCTTCTTTACTGAGTCATCAGATGAAAAGATTTTCCTTTTCTTCGTTGAATGGCGTATTACGCTATTCAACGACTCAATCGCATTTGTTGTATAAATAGCATGACGTATTTCGGCTGGATAGCTAAAGATCG
>NZ_JFXL01000036.1:0-13255 GCF_000588255.1 Acinetobacter sp. 1424608 | reverse complement strand
TGGAACCCCAACATCTACTGAAAACTCATTTATGCCTTTTGCCAGAATCTTCGATGAAAAGTAGTAAGGTTTTTTAGTAATGATTTGCTGACCAGTGGCATCGGTGGTTACCAGTGTGACTTCATTTCCGGAAATAAACGGCAGCTGTTTAATGTCAAACGGGCCTGAAGGCACAAGACCTGAATAAATCTTTTGCTGGTTAACGTATAAGTCCAGTGTTGAAGGCAGTGCCGCCGAACCGGAAAATTGCGGCAACGCCGAGGTAACAATATCACCACGCTGGGTATAGGCACTCGACCACTGGAAACCGGCAAGACGTACACTACTGCCCCAGTCAGAACTGTTGGAAACAAAGTCACCTAGGGTATATATCCTGACTTTTTCAGGGTCTACATATTGCCATTTACTTTCCAGACGTACCCACTTCTCATGGCTATAGCTCGTTTCATTACTACCGTTATATAAAACGCCTGATGAAAAGTTACCGAGTGCGCTATTAAAAATTCCTTCAGCTGAACCTGAGAAAATACTCTCATCATTGGTTATGGTGTGGTACAGGCTGTAGTTCAGGATTGCAGCATTTAAGGGTTTCATTTTCAGCAAGTTAGTGTTTGTAGCCGATTGACCATTTAAGTCAACGGAATAGTCACTCAACATGCTGGCGGGAACTTGTAAGTTTAAAGATTGCTCATTTTCCAGATATTTAAACTGGATTCCTTTAAGTTCATTAATACACACCCATTGGCTATCTGGAATATGCTCATCCATTTTTAGCCTTAAAGCTTTTAGATCACGGGCACGAACATATAACTTTTTATCTTGATCTTGGTGTACCGATATTAAATCAGTAGATGTATTAGAATTGATCGAAATATTTAAAAATAGCTGAATATAGCCTTTATCAGAACCAGATGCCTGAAAAGCGGAGTTTGTTACTTCCGGAATATTGGGTAAAGCAGCATTGGTGTTATCTTGTAATGATTCAGCAAAAGCATGAATCGGCAAATACATAACACATAAAGCACTTACGAGATATTTCATATGTGCCTCTTTAAAGAGATGCTGGCTTACCGTTAATATTCAATGAAATATTATATTTATGGTCAGCTTGAAATTTAAAATCAGAACTAATATTAAAGTTTCTTGATTTTCCGGAAAGAATATAACCATTTACGGTATTTACTTTAATCGGATAACTTTTGTTTGAAGTAGTATCTACAAGCGTTAAATTATTTAAAAGCGCATGGCGATTGCCAATATTATTAATATAAAGATAAGCACTATTTTGTTCTTGTTGTATTGACCAAGTCAGCTTAGTCATCGCATCTTTATTGACTACAAACACAGGCAATGATGAGCGAAGCAATACATTTACACCTTGAGAAGCTTTTCGGCTATCAATAGGCTTGGGTAATTCATCAATAATAATACGATAGGTTTTTTCACCAGAAATTGGTTCCGGCTTAATTCTAACTACTCGTAAATTATAAGAATCATTAGGTTTTAATTTTAAAAAAGGTGGGCTAATTGCAATATCATCTGTAGGAATTAATTGATCTTGCCCAGCATTTTGGGTCCATTCAAATATACGTACCTGTAAATCAGCACTTTCATTTGACTGGTTATACAAGCTAATTGAAGATGCAGTCTGATCACTCAATATTTCAACATTTACAGGAGAAAGACGTATTGAGGCAGCATTTAACATACTAGGCAAAAATAATAATAAACTTGTAGCAACAAAGATATTTTTTCTCATGATTTGCCCAGAATTACTTTTCTCAAATTAAACTTAAGCTAGCTCTTTCAAATAAGAGCTAGCGTCAACAATGAATAGAACTTATTTAAAATTAATAAGTCACAGTCACAGTATCAACATAACTACCTGCACTTGGCAAAGTTGAGCCAGCAGGAATACGGCCATACACGTTCACTGTTTGTACTGCGCCAGTACCTGTACCACTATAGGCTGTTGTTGAAATACCGATTGCTGTTGCACGGTTAGTGTCAGAGAAAAGGTTATAAGGGATATATTCGTTACTTGTTGCACCACCAATCATACGGCGTTGAGTTGTTTGAGCATTTTTGCCTGCATCAAAAGCTAAAGTCCATGGCACAGTATTGTTACATAACACTTTAATAGCTGTACCGCCCGTAGTAGTCGTATCTGCATCTACATTGTTAGCAAGAGAGCTTAAAGTACCAAAATCTAAAACTGCATTAGCAGTTGTACCCGTAGCTGATGTATTCAATACACAACTATTTGTAATTGTTGCTTTAACAGTTAATGTACCTGTAGCCGTTGCAGCATTTGCGACATTGATAGACATTAACCCCATAGCAATTGCTGTTAAACCGATGAGAGATTTTTTCATGATTGAAAACCTTTTTACATTACGCCAATAAGAATTAATAGATGTAAAAACTAGCCTTCCCCAATCCAATCACTAGCTTTTCTGACTGTTTTTTCAAAGCGTCTTTTTTTTTACTCTACTGTGCGCGCATCATACAAAAAAACAACAAAAATGCTGATATTAGTTTCATTTTAAATATCTATTAACAATTCAAAATCCGATGGATTTCTCAATTATGTGTTTTTATATGGTCTATACCACTTTTTGTAGAAATTTCCGGTAATTTTATTCACTTTTTTATTAGTTTTAATAAAAAATCATAAAATTTCATTAGTTAAATTTTACCATCATTTTTTATAGTTTATCATTTATTAAAATTTCCCTTCCACTAGGAGAGCAAAATTTAAGCTTTTGTTTGTTCTATATATTTTAAATGAATAAGAAAATAATATTCTATGAATAAGAATTCTAAGGAAGTGAAAGGTGGTTTGATCACTTTTCCCAAAATTGAGGTAAGAAATGTCATCTAGCTTTAGCAAAAAAGATAAATATGCTTTAAGTATTTCTAAAGACTAAATGAAAAATGAATCCTAAAATTCCCCCTACCATTGCAAAGCCCAGTTGTACATAAGCTTTACCATACCAAGCAAGTCTATTTAATTGATAATTTCCTTCATTCACATTAATCATCCACATATTTTTAATATCCCAACTATGGAATCCTTTTGGTCGTTCTGCAAAAAAATCAAGAATAGGTGTAAATCCTAAAATGAATAAAATGCCCAACAATGGATAGACGATACAACCAGGAAAAATAGGTTTCTTCTTTTGTTCCATGGAATCAAATATTAGGGCAATAATAACTAGTAAAGTTTCAGCTAAAGCTACTTTTTTAAAAGTTTCGAAGTCATAGCCAAGATAGAACATTAAAAACAATAAAAAAATATCAGTAAAAAAAACAGAAAATGTTAAAAATTTCCAGCTCATTTCAAACCCTTACTTGATTTTTTAGAATGCTATATAGTTGTAATAAAATCTATTGAAAATATCCTTTCAATTGACAAATACTATCAAAAAATGTTTAAAAAAACATAAAGCCATTAACTTAAAAGCTAGATTTTTGATCAAACTCATACAAGCAAATTTCAGACTTGATTAAATTTATAAAGTTAAAAAACTGTTTAGATTAATTCCCAGATTTATTTAGATTTTTTTATTAACTAGCTTTTTAAATAATAGCAGGCTTATTTAAAAAATCTAAACCATAAAAAACTCTCATATATTTTATAATCAAAGCAATAATTATAAAAGTTTATTATTTATAAAACCAACTTTATCTTAAAATTATTACGCCCCAGCTTATAGAAAATTAAATACACTCTATTCAATTTAATCTTAAATATAATCATTTACTATTGATATATGCTCTTACAGCTAACAATTCCCTACTTGTAGTTTAAGCTGCTTCTTGGCAAGGTATGTGCCAGTAAAACATTAGGAATTTGTTCACATATGGCGAGTCCAGCACAAATCATTCGACATAAATTTCTCAATACATTCTTTTCACGCCATTCACTCTGGTTCTTGTGTATTTTTACGGCACTTAGTATCACATGGTTTAGAACCGTATATACGCCTCATAGTATCTATTATTTTATTTCAGATACTCTACTCAATGGTTTATGGGTCGTTACTGGTGCATTAAGCTTATTGGGTTTATATGACGTCTTACAAAATAGACACTCTATCTTAAGAAATTACCCAATTATGGGTCATTTTCGTTTTTTATTTGAAGATATACGTCCAGAAATTCGCCAATACTTTATTGAAGCCGATCAAGATGCTCTACCTTTCTCGCGTATGCAAAGAAGCTTAGTTTATCAACGTGCAAAAAATGAAAATGCCGATAAACCTTTCGGGTCAATCATAGATGTCTATCAACAAGATTATCGCTTTATTGTTCACTCAATTAGTCCATGCCCACCAGCAGATCCTAAGAGTTTTCGTATTCAAATTGGTAATGCACAATGCCTTCAACCCTATAGTGCATCTATTATGAATATCTCTGCCATGAGCTTTGGTAGTTTAAGTGCAAATGCAATACGTGCATTAAATAAAGGTGCACAGTTGGGTGGGTTTTATCATGACACTGGTGAAGGAAGTCTCAGCCCTTATCATTTAGAAAATGGTGGTGATATTGTCTGGCAAATTGCCAGTGGCTATTTTGGTTGTCGAACTTTAGATGGAAAATTTGACGAACAAAAGTTTGCTAAACAGTCTCAATTGCCACAAATCAAAATGATTGAGTTAAAGCTTTCACAAGGTGCTAAACCCGGGCATGGCGGTATTTTACCTAAGCATAAAATTACTGCTGAAATTGCCGAAATTCGTGGTGTTTCACGTGATCATGACTGTATTTCACCAGCAAAACATTCTAGCTTCTCCACACCAATTGAAATGATGCACTTTTTGCAAAAGTTACGCACTTTATCTGGCGGCAAACCTGTTGGTTTTAAACTATGTATTGGGCAACCTTGGCAGTTTATGAGTATTGTAAAAGCAATGCTTGAAACAAAAATTGTGCCTGATTTTATTGTGGTAGACGGTTCTGAAGGTGGTACTGGTGCAGCACCAATTGAGTTTAGTGACTATATTGGTACTCCCTTACGTGAAGGCTTACGTTTTGTACACAACACGCTTGTAGGTGCTGGACTAAGAGACCAAGTTAAAATTGGTGCAAGCGGTAAAATTATTAGCGCATTTGATATTGCTAGTACTTTTGCATTAGGTGCAGATTGGGTTAACTCAGCACGCGGTTTTATGTTTGCAGTTGGGTGTATTCAAGCGCAAAGTTGTCATACCAACCAATGTCCTGTAGGTGTAGCAACTCAAGATAAAGACCGTCAAAAAGCACTCCATGTACCTACCAAAGCAGAGCGCGTATTTAATTTCCATAAAAATACATTACATGCTTTATCAGAAATGATTGCTGCTGCCGGTTTACGTCATCCTTCAGATATTAAAGCCCATCATTTGGCTCAACGAGTCAATGACCGTGAAATCAAGAACTATGCTCAATTACATTTCTTCTTGAAAGAAGGAGAACTTTTACAATCTGAACTAAAAAATGATGATGATAATTTTTATTATCGTATGTGGAATATGGCTGATGCCAATCATTTTTAATTCATACTAACTTAATAATTTGAGCATCATATTTAAAATGTGATGCTCTCTCATATTTTAAATTTATATGTGATTTTTGCTTTAAATAGCCTCTTCTTTTAGTTTGTATTTAATATATTTTTCACCTACTATAAAAGTATAAATAATATACATGCTTTAATTTTATTAAATAAATATCCTCAAACTGTAATAACAAGAAGGTATTCACTCATGTTTAAAAAAATATTCATTCCAACTTTTGTTGCTTTTGCTGTAGGATTAAGTAGCTATGCATCGGCTTGTACACGTGCGGTATATTTAGGCAACAATCAACATATTATTACAGCTCGTTCAATGGACTGGAAAGTTGATACTGGCACAAATTTATGGATTTTACCGAGTGGTGTTGCTCGTGATGGAAGTGCAGGACCAAATTCAATTAAATGGACTTCTAAATATGGCAGCGTTATTGCAACAGGTTATGAAGTCTCTACGACCGACGGAATGAATGAAGCTGGTTTAGTCGCTAATGTCTTATGGTTAGTCGAATCTCAGTATCCAGATGTAAAAAATTCTAATAAACCATTATTAAGTATCGCAGCTTGGGCACAGTATGTACTCGATAATTTCGCCACCGTTGATGAAGCCGTTAAAGCTCTTGAAAAAGAACCCTATACTATCGTGACAGACAGCGTGCCTGGCGAATCAAGACTCACAACACTCCATTTGTCTATTTCCGATAAAACAGGTGATAGTGCAATCATTGAATATATTGGCGGAAAACAAGTGATTCATCACAGCCGAAGTTATCAAATCATGACTAACTCCCCTACATTTGATAAACAGCTTGCACTTGCTGAATATTGGAAACAAATCGGCGGTACCGTTATGCTTCCGGGTACTAACCGTGCTTCTGACCGTTTTGCACGAGCATCATTTTATATTAATGCAATTCCAAAAAATGATGATATGAAACAAGCGCAGGCTTCTGTATTTAGCGTTATTCGAAATGCCTCTGTTCCATATGGATTAAATACACAAGAAGAGCCTAATATTTCATCGACCCGTTGGAGAACTGTTGCAGACCATAAACAGATGCTTTATTTTTTTGAATCCGCTTTATCACCCAATGTATTTTGGGTGGACTTGAAGAAAATAAATTTTAAAGATGGTAAAACCCGTAGACTGGATCTCGGTCCCGAGCAGAGCCATATCTATGCTGGAGATGCGACTTCTGATTTTAAAATTGCAAAACCATTTGCTTTTTTAAGCCCAAAAACTCTTTAATAAAGGGTAAAATTTATCACCTATAAGATAAATAATATCTGCTTTCTTGGAATTACATTATGAAAAAAGCCCTATTTTTATTAGGTACTTGTTTACTTACAACAGCTTGTAGCACGACCTCATATAAATCTACTACCACGACAGCAACATCTGAGCTAAAAACAGCTGGTCAGCTCAATTGCCTACCTACAGAACTTTGTCCAAGCTTACTTGTTAAATGGAATGAGAAACAGAAAAACCAAGTCCGTGTAGATGTACATTTAAGCAGTAGTTATAACTTCTATGATATTAATTCATTAGTATTTGATATTGATGGAAAACAATTTAGCTATAACCCAGCTCAAGCCACTGAGAAAACTACTGTTAGCAGATTTGTTCCTAAACACTCGACCACGTACTTTATTATTCCAAGTCAGTTCTTACAGGAATTTAAAAATGCAAAAAACATTAACGTGTTAGTTAAGACTGATAAAGGTATTATTGAGCGGAATATGTATTCACCGCAGAAACAATCTTCAGTGTATAAAAATTTCGTAGAACTTTATCAAAGTTTAAAATAATCATCTGATTTGATTAACTGATGCACTCAATCTATTTACTAGAATGAGTGCATTATTTTTTTAATAATAAAAATGCTTTGGCTTAGCATGTAAAAAGGCTGGAATTAAACCAGTTAAAGCTGCACGTATATCTGCACGTTCATTAATTAATTGATGAGACCCCTCTTCAAGCATTAACAAGGTTTGAAGTCTAAATTTACGGCGAATAAACTCAATGTTATAGTGCCAGTCTACCGTTTGGTCTAATGCCCCTTGTGCTAACCAAACAGGAATACGACAAGCTGGACGCTCTTCCATTTCTTGCATCCATTTTGACATTGCTAAAATCCAGTCCATCCCCATCATGCGTGGTTGTAATGGATCTTTTAAACGAACAAAACGTAAAAATTCAGGATTATGATTGTTACGTCTAAAGTGTCTTGGTACTTGGCGTTTAATACGACGAATAATGCCTAGTCCCACTGGATTATGCCACCATGCGGTTTTAGCTGGTCGAATTAAAGGTGAAAGTAGCAAAACTCTATCAACAATTGGATCTTGTCTTTTTTCAGCATATTCGAGCAAGTGATGCATCCAAATTGCTCCACCCGTACTTTGGCCGATACCCACCCACGGTTTTGGTAACTGATCTGCATGTTTGACATACTGATAAACAGCCATTAGAACTTGCTGGTAATGATCAAAATTTTGAATACTTGCAGGTGAACCATTACTTAAACCATGACCAGGTAAATCATAAGTAATTACACTGAAGCCTTGTTCAAGAATTTCACGGATAATAGGTTGATAAATCCCGCTATGTTCAAGATAGCCATGCAACAAACATACAGTCCCCTGTACTTTGTCTAATTTAGGCTTAAAAACTTGGACATGCAGACGAAATAAAGGCATTTGAACATAGCCTTGCCAATGGTCACAGTCGAGTAAATGCAAACCGTATAATTTGCGGTATGCTAAAAGTTCACGAGAAGGCTCTTCTAATGTATTTAAATTGAGTGGACTTAAAACTTGTGGAGTGAGATCACGGTTAGGTACCGGTAAATCTAATTGTTTTAATACGGCAGGATTGAGAAATGGAATCTCAGACATTAAGGCACCTCTCGACAATCACTTGAACCAAATAACATGTCACGAATTGTCGCAAGTAATTCATAATTTGCACGACGACTATGATCGTAGTTTTGTATACTCGGTTGCCAACGTGTAAGCGGTGTTGGCATAGGGGCAATAACTGGAATCGTTTCGATACCATTCAGAGCAAATAAACGGCGCGTACGCGGCATATGATATTCATCTGTAACTAACATTACTGTAGGCGCACCGCCTTTCTTTTGAAGCAGTAATGAACTAAAACGAGTATTTTCACAAGTATTCATACTTCTTTGTTCTAATAATTTTGCATCGACACCACGTTTTTTTAACCATGCTTGCATATATGGTGCTTCAACACCACTTAATACAATTGGTAGATGGTTTTGCTTTTCAACTTCTAACGTTTTCTCTAGTCTTAAGCGGGTATAACTATTAACTACAATATCTTTGCCATTTTTATCTAAAGTTAAACCGCCACCTAGTACTACAATAGCATACGGTTCTGTTAACTTTTTAGGTTGAGTTGGCAGAGGATTTTTACGGACATATTCAACTTTTTGCTCAGGCTCACTTACCGCTTTTTGATGTTCAGGTACTACAGGTTTTCTTGCTAAAAACTCGGTATATTGTTCAGTAAGAGCCTTGTTTTCAGAACTGTTAATAAAAAGCGCTTCATCAATAGGGCTACTTGTTTCATCAGCTGCATCAATTTCTGAGTTTTTCGCGACTAATGGAACACTTACAGCTGAAGTTTCTTCCTCTTCTTCCATCTCTTGTTCTTTTTCTTCTAAAAGAATAATTTGCTGCAAAGCTTTATAGTTTTCTTGTATGTAGCCCAAGTCTGCTGTCTTTTTTTCACGTATAGCATCTTCGGTAAGCTTTAAATAAGCCTGACGAGCAATCCATAAGTTTGAACCAGGCTCTAAGTTATCATGTTCACTTAATGCAGCTTTTCGCTGGCTTTCCGCTGCCACTTCATTCACATCTACTGGAACAAAATAGTTAAGTCCAGCTACAATAAGTTTTGAATAAAATGGCGAATATAGAAAAACCACGAAACAGCCCAATAGTACAAATAGCACAGTAACTACTTGTACAAAACGTACCATCAAGTGTACTTTTGGCATAGAACTATTCCGTATGATTTTCAATTAAACCTAAACTGTTATAAAGCACAGGTTCTGGTTCTAACATAACATGGAAACGCTGATCAACATCGTGTTGTACAGCTTGATAAGTTTTCTTTACATCACCAAGAGATGCATTGGCATAATTAACCAAAACCAAGGCTTGTTTATGAAACATCCCCACCACACCAAGTTGTTTACCTTTCCAACCTGCTTGATCAATTAACCAACCCGCTGCAATTTTAACGTTACCGTTGGCTTGAGGATAATGTGGAATTGTTGAAAATTGTGTGATTAAGCGTTCAAATTCTTGAGCACTTACAATCGGGTTTTTAAAGAAGCTTCCTACATTTGGATATTCTTTTGGATCAGGTAATTTACTTTGACGAATACGGATGACCTGATTTTGTAAATTTTCAGCAGTGAGATTGTCTCCAACTGCTTCCTTTAAATCACCATAATTCAACTTTAAATGAGGTTGCTTGAGTAATTTAAAGGTGACATGCGTGATGATGTAACGCGTCGGATCATCTTTAAAAATGCTATGTCTATAAGAAAAATGACAGTCGGCCGCTAAAATTGATTGTGTCTCTCCAAGTTTACGGTCATAGACCTGTACTGACTCAATAAACTCACCAACTTCAACGCCATAGGCACCAATGTTTTGTACTGGTGAAGCACCCACTAAGCCAGGAATAAGGGCTAAATTTTGTAAACCAAACCAGTTCTGCTGTGTACTACATAAAACAAAATCGTGCCAAACCTGTCCTGCACCTACTTTGACACGAACAAAATCCTGATCTTCTGATAAAACTTGTATACCTTGAATATCAATGTGAATGACTAACGCATTAATTTGCTGTGGCAGCAACATATTACTACCGCCAGATAAAACAAGTACATTTAGCTCATGCTGTTTAGCAAAATCCAAAGCTTCTTTAATATCTTCAACAGACGTAATCTTAGTATAATGAGAAGCTGTTACATCTAAACTTAAAGTATTGAATGGCTTAAGCTGTACTTGATTTTGAATTTGCATTGTATTGATAAACCTATTCTTAAACTTTCAATTGTTTTTTCAAAACATTAATCCATGCAAGAGTACTCGATTCACATTGGTCAAGTACACGCTCGAAGCTGTCATCACCACCATAGTATGGATCAGGCAAAGCTTGCTTTGGATATTGGGGATCATGTTCACTCATTAATGCGACTTTTGCTCGAATTCGATGGCTACCAAACTGAAAGATAGCGTTTTGCAATAAATCATGAATATCTTCAAAGTTTTGATGGTCCATTGCCAAAATCAAATCAAAATCTAAAAAATCTTGAGTTGAAAGTTGTCTAGCACGTAAAGATGACAAGTCATAGCCTCTTTTCTTAGCATGCTTTTGGCTACGCTGATCAGGGGCTTTATTTGGGTGATAATTACTCGTTCCAGCCGAATCAACGATTACATTGAGTTGATGCTTATCACAATAATGTCTGAAAACCACTTCAGCGGTGGGAGAACGGCAAATATTTCCTAAACAGACACATAAAACCTTATATTGTGTTTCCATTAGAAATTAGTTCCAAACATTTGAATTACATAAAAATAAACAGGTTACTTGCAAAGTTACTGCAAAATGCTAACAAACTATAAATCTGGCCAAGTCTGTATTGATCCTGATGACCTGTTGCATTTTGTCAAAACTTACTTGTGTTGAAAAGGAAAATAATGTTTATCAATAGATTAAAAGTCGATAAAGTAGCTAATTTTGTCTTTTTATTTTAAATAGTGGTATCAAAAATATTTTGAGCAAAGCCCGCTCAATTATAAAAGCCCTACTTAAAGGGCTTTGAACAAATCATTTTGCTGAAGTCATTAACTCAATCATTTGTTTTGTTGGACTTAAGCTACCTAATTGCCACTGTTCAGGTGGATATTCATCAATTCTTATCCAAACATGCTCTCGAAAAGCAGGATTACCCTTACCCTCTATTTCTACAAATAAGTCTGTTATCCGTTTAAAAAGTTCGGCCTTACTGTCTTTATCGAGTAAACCTTCTATAGTTTGTATATTTATAAATGGCATAATGCTACCTGAATTAATGCTAGGTCTAAATTATAGACCCATCCTAATTGGAGCGTCCTCTAATGTCAAATCAAATTATTCCAGACCATAAATTTCCCGTAGATGTATGTGGAATCTTTAAAATTACTGAAATATTGAATGACAGATGGACAATCCTCTTGTTAAGAGAAGCTTTCTATGGGGTAACAAAATTTAATGATTTTTTAGTAAATACAGGAATATCAAAACAAATTTTATCTAATCGTCTCAAACATCTTATTGAATTAGAAATATTTGAGTTATCTATTTATAAAGAAATAGGTGTACGAGAACGTAAAGAATATTTACTTACCAAAAAAGGTAAAAGCCTAAATATTGTTTTGCTTGCTATGCTTGAATCTGGCGGTAATTTTATGGAAGCAGATCGGGATGTCGTTAAAGTTTTTAAGAAAAATTCAGATGATGAACTCAAATTAAAACTTGTTGATTCATTTGACCAAGTTATAGATTTTAATCATTTGGAACTGAAACTAACTCATCGTAGCTATAAGAAATAAATTTTTGTATGTTCCTCTCTTTTATGTTTAAGCCTAAACGAAAGATATTTATAGATAATATAAAAAAAGCCTACTCTTTCAAGTAGGCTTCCCCTTATGTCTTTGCGCTGATCATTAAGGTTTATTGTTGTTTAAGGCAACATCTCAATTTTACAGAAATACTTAACAATTAAAACCCTACCAATAGCTAATAATCATTATTTAATGGAAAAACTCTTCAGTAGTTTTTACCTTAGCAAAAACATTGTTTAAAACTTGGTTATGATGATCAATTATGTGCTGCGCATCTAAAACCGTAGAATCAGATGTTGTATGGGCATCAGAGATTAAAGTTACTTTGTATCCAAACTCTGAAGCAGCTCTAATAGTCGTATCTATACAATATTCCGTTTTCATCCCACTCACTATAATTTCATCAATATCAAGTTTCTCTAATAGTTCTTTTAAGACAGTATGCTTGAAACTGCTCGGATATGTTTTCTCAATGACAATATCTTTATCTGGATTGCAAGATAACTCTGTTATCAACTGAGTATTTAGGCTATCGGGATCTAAAGGCGTATCTTTTTCGCCGACATGACGGACAAAAATAATTGGCTTGTTATTGGAACGGTGATAATTAATCAGCTTAAGAATATTTGAAAGTACAAATTGATGGTTATATGGCGTCGACTTTGCTTTGAATAGTCCATTTTGCATATCAATGATGAGTAAAACTGATTTTAAGTTATAACTTTGGTCCATAATCTTTCTCTGAAAAAGCCAATAATGAGCAGAGAAAAAAGAGGTGGTCCCACATGTTTGAACAACTAAAAGCTTATTTATAAGTGATACTCTGCTCTAGTTAAGCTACCTTATTTTGTTGTGGTAGCTGGTCATAGTAAAACTCATCTGGAGTCATTTTGTCCAGACTCGAATGAGGTCGTTTCAAATTATAAAATTCAAAATATGCGTTTAATTGCTTCTTCGCATCCAAAACATTGCTGTAGGCTTTGAGATACACCTCTTCATATTTAACGCTCCGCCATAATCGTTCAACCATCACATTATCAACCC
>NZ_JFXL01000035.1:0-15298 GCF_000588255.1 Acinetobacter sp. 1424608 | reverse complement strand
GTCACGATTTTATGATTGGCTAAAACGAGGCATGAATAAAAGATTGGTTCAGCGAAATCAACAGACAATTTTGGTCAAAATAGCTCATGAGGAAACTAAACAAAGCTATGGCTATATTCGATTAACTAAGCATTTACAAGCGCAAGGTATCAAAATCAGTACGTATGCTGTACGTCAAATAAAAAAGCTCAACCAGCTGTATTGTAAGCGTCATAAGCGTTTCAAAAGAACTACGAAGAGTGATCATAATCGAGCGATCTACGCAAATTTACTAGAGCAACAGTTTTCAATGACTAAGCCCAATCTTGCATGGTCAAGCGATATTACATACATTTGGACTGCTGAAGGTTGGTTATACTTGGCAGCAGTAAAAGACCTGTACACGAAACAAGTGGTTGGCTATAGCTTAAATGAGCGTATGACCGCACAACTTGTTTGCAATGCACTGACTATGGCGATTCGTAATCAAAAACCAACGAAAGGCTTAATTATTCATTCGGACAGAGGCAGCCAATATTGCAGCCATGAATATCGAAAGATACTGGAAAAATGTGATTTTCAAGGTTCAATGAGCAAACGTGGGGACTGTTACGATAATGCACCGATTGAAAGTTTCTGGGGCATACTCAAGAATGAATTAGTGCATCATTGCAACTATAAAACCAGAGATGAAGCTAAAGCAGATATTACAGAATACATTGTGTTATTTTATAATCAGCGAAGAATTCAAAAGAGTTTGGATTTTAAAACGCCAAATCAAATAGCAGAGAACTTTTATCGGTTAGCTGCCTAGCATATCCCAAGTGAAAGTCTCCTGCTAATTCAGCACATATCAGAGCTTGATATTGCAAAGTTTGGATTACTACCGAGCTGGGCGAAAGAATTGAAGTTCAGCAGTCATACTTATAACGCCAGAACTGAGTCTGTAGCAGATAAGCCTAGCTTTCGACATGCTTGGAAGTACAGCAAGTTCTGCCTAGTCCCAGTACAAGAATTTTATGAGCCGAAATACATCAATGGCAAGCCACACTGGTACACCATCAAGCGTAAAGATGATCAGCCTTTTACTGTTGCAGGGATCTATGATGATGCAGTGATTAATGGCAATAAGGTACGTTCCTTTTCAATGTTGACCATCAATTCGGACCATCACCCTTTTATGAAACAATTCCATGCACCGAAGGATGAGAAGCGATCCATCATCGTTATTCCAGAACAGTACAGAAAAGACTGGCTAACAGCCGATCATGAACATGCGCATGAATATTTCTTTCAAATGCCCGATGAATTCGTCACATTTCCACGCGATGAGCAGAAACAAAACGTCTTATTCTGAGCATCCTTGTTTATCCACAACTTTTTAAATTTGAATTTTAAACGCTGTTAGTAATATCCTATTTAAACAAATTCTACTTCCAAACACGCCTCGTAGCGTAGGAGTATCTCATGTCTAAGAAGTTGCCTATTTACTTCTCTGACGACGCATGGTCATCTTTACAAGAGCTCATGGGTCCAGAGGGTAAACCAAGTCCTACCATCAACACCGTGCTTGAACAAATCGCTGTTCAAAATGAGCTTGTTGAAAAATTAGGGCTTACTGCTGTCCTACCCAAATCCAAAGTATCTATTCCCGTCTCTTTAGAGCGTATTCCTGCAGGTCCGGCCTTCAGCACCAAGGATGAGCAAGACAAAGCACTCGATCTGAATGAGTTCCTGATTCACAACCCTATTTCTACTTTTATTGCCTATGTAGACAGTGAATCCATGCTCGATGCTGGCCTAGAGATTAATGATCCAATCATTATTGATCGCAGTATTGAAGCCAAGCATTACGATATCGTGGTTGCCCTGATTGATGACAATGCCTCAACCATTAAGCGGCTGATGATCACCAATAAGATGTCCAAGTCTGAAATCAAAGAAATATTTGGAGATGAAGATTATCCGCTTCCAGAACTTTGGTTGAAGGCTGAAAATTCGAATTACAATCACATCATTCCTGATGATAGTCAGACCATATCAATCTGGGGTGTGGTGACTTTTAATTTAAAGCGTATTTATCACCGCTCATAAAAAGAAGAATAACCATGCAAAGTGAAAATGAAATATTCGCGTTAGTCGACGTGAATAATTGCTACGTCTCGTGTGAGCGTGTGTTTAATCCTGCCTTGAATGATCGCCCAACCATTGTGCTCAGCAACAATGACGGCTGTGCCGTGGCCAGAAGCCAGGAAGCGAAAGACTTAGGCATCAAGATGGGTGTTCCTGTATTCCAAATTAAAGAGCTGATCAAACAACATAACATTCAGGTGCTATCCAGTAATTTCTCCTTATATGGCGAAATGTCCAAGCGCTTTATGGAGCTGCTTGGGGACTATGTTGCACCAGGAGATCAAGAGGTCTATTCCATTGATGAATGCTTTCTGAAGCTCACAGCTTACGAGCATCTATTTGACCTGACTGTATATGCTCAAGACATGAGGGCTAAGGCTTGGCGTTGGTTAGGCCTACCCTGCTGTATTGGAATTGGTCGCTCTAAAACCGAAGCCAAGATTGCCAATCATCTCGCCAAGAAAAACAAGTTCTTCAATGGGGTCTGTAATCTGGCCCATATGGACCCATGCTCTACAGAAACGCTACTCGCGCAGGTTGATGTGTCTGAGGTTTGGGGCGTAGGCAGACAGAACTGTAAGAAGCTCAATACTATGGGTGTTCAATCTGTGCTGGATCTGATCAATGCCAATCCTAAAGAAATCAAAAAGCAGTTTAGTATCGTGATGGAAAAGACGGTGCTTGAGCTACAGGGCCTTTCTTGTATTGACCTTAGTGATGATACTGTAGCGAAGAAGCAAATCATCAGCAGCCGTTCATATGGCAACCCAGTGTATGAAATGGATGACATTAAAGCTTCGGTTCGGCTTTATGTGGCCAGAGCCGTGAAACGAATGCGGGAAGATGGCTCAATCTGCAAGATGATCGGCGTGTATATCCAAACCAGTCGCTTTGATAAGACAGAGCGCTACTCGCCTTACATCGTCGTTCAAATGCATGAGCATACGGATGATCTACTGCTCATCACCAAGGCCGCGATGAAAGGCATCGATCAGATATTTAAGAAAGGCTTTAAGTATAAAAAGGCGGGAATCGTGCTGCTCGAAATTACAGATCAATCCAAGTTTGTGCCCGATCTATTCACGGACTATTCACATAAGCAAGAGCGAGAAAGGCTTTCAGATGCCATCGAAGCCATCAGTGAACGGTTTGGGAAGAATCTCGTCACGCTAGGCATTGCCAACAATAAAGAAGCCACATGGCACATGAATCAAAACCTTAGATCACCTTCGTATTTAACCAAATGGTCTGACTTACCAAGAGTAGGATAAAAACATGCACTTATTTAAATTAACTGACGAACAACTCGCACAAATTCTTATCCCGAAACGATTTGTACCACCTACTCCACCTGAACATGAAGGCAAGAATATGGTCTATGTATTTGATAGTGAGGATAAGTTTGAACTGACTTATGATGAGCTGGTGGAAATCATTAGCAAAGCTAGAATGGCTGGTCCGAAGTTGATACCTGTCTTAGGCACCGTGAATTAAATTGTGCAGTGTTCGCACGCCACTTGAAACATAACTTGATTGGAAATGAATTTGGGCTGAGAAAAATTCAGTTCAAATTTAACCTGACGGGCACACTAAAAAATGGGTAATTGTCAGATCGAGTTTGGACTACAACACTTTAGCTCATCGATTTACCAAAGTGCTAATCTTTACACTATTGTCTAAAATCCAGTGACCAAATTGTGATGCTAAAGCTTTTAAATTCCCTTTATTATGAATCAAAGTTAGTATGATGCTTTTCATAAAGACAGTTTACTTATAACCAGAGAGATTTTTAAACAATTCCCCTTTTAGTTTGCTTAGGCTATTTCAACCAGAGTTCATCTTTTTGCATCATTTTTAACATTAAATTAAATATAACCAGCGGAGTAACATTTTTTTTGTTAGAGCCGACAACTCTTTGAAAACTAAATTTAACGGTTCGCTCAGGAGCATCCAAATTAACTGGGTAGTTTTGTTTTTCTAAATACAGATGATCTCCTAACATTGGCTCTATACCAGTAATAAAATTAACAATTTGTTGCTCATCACCTTTCATTCGGCATTGAAAATGTAGAAAATTCTTACGCAGTTTTCCAAATAATAATAATATTTTAAGCGCCTTAACCATGTTCTTTTCTTTCAGTGCATCTTGCTGCCTATCATCTTTATAATGAAAATCAAGGAGAGGAATTATTTCATCTGGACGAGTCAGTTTTTTAGCCTTTTCGTAAAGTTCATCAAACCAACTCTCTTCTAAATTCTTACTATAAACATAATTCGTTTTTAAATTAAATTTTTGGCGATCCATCCATTTAGTGCTCATCCATTGACATCGTTGCATCCATTCTTGAGCTTGGGTATCTTCGCTTAAACGACCTTCTCTAAAACTTATCAAACGTTGAAAAGGTGTCAGAGTACTCTTCTCTATACTAAACTTCTTTTCTTGTCGGCCAGCCATCGTAACTGGCTGTGTTTGCTGATAAGAATTAAACCATTTCTGCTGCTGAGTATAACGATTTAGGTTTATGTAGTCTGTACTTGACTTCACTGGACTAAAACACTGTTCTAATACTTTTTTTGAAATGATACACGGCGAATTATAAATTCGATCGACTGCTAATAAATCCAAAACATGAAGGTAATTTGAAGCCGTTTGCTCAATACTGCTATGCCCCATCCAAGAGGCGAGCACCTGCCATTTATGTTGAATAATCTCTTCTTGAGCACGTGCTTTCATACCAAACAATAAATCCCTCATCTTTTTTGCTTTTACCCAAGGACAATCTGTGTAGGTCTTGATCATTTCTTTTGAACCGAGCAAAGTTATTGCTAGATAGTTAGCAGCACTGTGGCGTAATGTATGAAAACTAAAGCCATGATGCATACCTAATATTTGACTAAACAAATCTACTGTAATTTTGCTGATACATTGATCAGTTAATACACGATGATTCACACTAAAAAGTAGATCATCCTGCTGATTAACCAAATATTGCTCATAACGATGTTGTATGTAACGTTGTACTACTAAAAACTCATGTTCTGACAATGCAATTTTCAATGGTATTTGACGATTCGCACTTCGCGTTTTCAGACGGCGATATGAATTGTCTTGGATATGAAGCGTGATATTATTAAAAACTGTATTTTCTTTTTCTTTATAAAGTAGCTCTGGGCAAATAATATCTTGTATTTTAAGACAACGAACTTCATTTAATCGAAGTCCAGTTCTATAACTTAGTAAATACATCAGCTTTAAACAACTCAGATGATCGACCCACTCTGATGCCGTTGGCTCTTGACTTAAATTTTCTAGTTTTTCCAATAATTTGCCAAATAGCAAAGGACTCACTAGCCGTGCATTGCAAATTTGTAAATGCTTAAAACTTGAATTCTGTAGCACCAATACCCCTGGAGCATCATAATTCTCTATACAGAATTGATGAAAATCTTTTAGGCGACCAAAACGGTATTCTGCGCTTTGGTGCATCTTACGAGAGGTTTTTCCTTTCACCGAATCTCGTTGAACTGCTTTTTCATCACGTTCACTGCTGTATTTCAATAGCTGCCGATATAAATCCTCATAGTCATCTATGGATTGTTGCTTTAAATCTAATTTATTGAGCCAAATCTCAAATATAAATTCTTTGCCAAACGATCCTAAGTAGCTTTCAATAGTTGATAATTGAAGCCCTCGTTTTTTTAAATGCATTAACCAGTGAATTAAGCGTAGTTGAGCATCAATTAAAGACTTTTCCTCTGTATTAGCATCAACTATCTTCTCCTCTAACACCCTTCTAGTTTCTTGCCAAAAACGTAGCGTGCGTTCTTCTTTATTCCTCTTTTTATCTAAACGCTCAACTTTTTGACCTTTACGTTTCTTTTGACCAAACAACATCAACTCATACGGAATCGTTTGTAATTTGCTTTGAACAGTCGGAACTTCAGGAAGTAACTGCTCTTGTTCAAAATGAATAGGGCGATTATCTGGTTCTGTGACTTGATTGTAATCATTATTCCACAGCAATCTAAATTCGGATGGCCTTAAAGCAACAGTATTAATCTCTTGCTGAAGCACATTACTCAAAAATATATCTATGCTGAGGTTTGGATTAAATTCGAGTACCATTTGCACATCATTAAATGCACGAAATCCACGGCGTTTAATTTGATATTGCAGATCCCCAAGACTTTTTTTCCTGCCTATCTTACTCAAGCTTTCTAAAATACAATCTTCAACTGAATGTTGCAGACAAAATTCTTTCTGAGTAGCTTTCAACTTTTTTAAATATTGCAAAATGAACTGCGCATATGGGTTAAAAAAAACATGTTTCCATTGGTACAACTTTCCCTGTTCTACATCGTTGCCATATTGAGAGTTTTCAACACGATAATGTAGTAACAATGGATTAGTGATTTTTTTGTAGTCCGAATGGTATAACCGAAAACAATTCAGATCTGTACCAAGCTCAATGGCCTCCTGCAATTGCTTCTGAATAGCAATCAAATGCTGTTCATCTGCACAGCCTGAAATATATATAAAACTTAAGCATAAATTTCCCCATAAGTACTTTGGTTCATTCCAATATTCAAATGAATCTTGCCAATACTGCCTTAATTCCTTAAGTACATGGATATGTAGATGCCCCTGTTCTAACCGTGACTCTGTACTCTCAATTTTTCTAGGCAGTACGATCCGTTTAGTATGTGGATTTAGCTTAATTCTGTATGATTTTTTATCTACATTCTGGTTGAATTGCTTCCTTCTTTTATTAAATTCATCTTCAGTAAATTGCATCAGTTTTGATTGTTCGTCTCGGCTCAACTTTTGACTCAAACAATCAACACTATCTTTAATGTCATGCCATTTTTCAGCGATCTGCTGATCAAGTTTTTGCTGCATTTCTTTCGTCAATACTTCAGGTGGAGAAGGCTGTCTATCTAGCGACTTTTTCACCATTTTATGAATATCAACAAATAGATCATCTAGTTGTGGTTTTATTAGTTCTTTGATTTTTTGCATACAACTATTTTCGCTCTAAGTGTTTAATCGATAAAGATTTGACATTATCTTGCAATTGCTGGCGGGCTTGCTGTACATAGACATTCGGGATAAGTGAAGAATGCGGATGAAAAGCCTCTCGGTCACGTTGGTCATGACCATACAGGGCCTGAATTAAGTGAAAAGCTAATGCTGGTTTACCCTCTTGCTGCTCATGCATCAAAAAGTTCATGTCAAAATGACGTAACCAATTCGAATACATATTCTTTGGAAAGACTCCTTGCATATATGAATTCACCCATTTTCTCGATAAAGGGATTAACTTAATTTTCCTGCTCTGCCATTCTTTGACAGTTATCGGCAAGATATCTTTACTAAAAATGACCTTACCAAAAAGATCATTTACAGTTATCTTCTTCTTTGCAAAGACTTGTCTAAAAAATGAACCGTACGCTTCAATAATTTGTTCTAAAAAGGCAGTGTAATTTTGCAGTGTTTTTATGAAAAAATCAGATAAAGGGATAAAACGACCATCTTTTCTTGCTTTACTATTTTTTTTATCATTCACATATAAAAGCTTGAGCTCAACACAATAATCATCCAAATTCCCCAACAGGTTTTTTTTAGGCCGACTTGCCAAACTCAACAAACTGATATGCCACATCCAACACGCATATGCATTAAGTTGATTAATAATGTGCTTATCTTCTTGGATGTTTTCGTGACAATGTCTATGTAAAATATGGAATTGCTCTTTCACAAAATTGGGTTCAAGTGCCAGTTGGCTCCCTATCCTTCCTATAGATAATGCAGATTGCACTTTGAATTGTTGTTGCAATATTTTTAGTTCAGCCGTGTCTTCAGTAAAATGTGTGGAATGTGGTGTAAGTGCTTTTTCTAAAAAGGCTAGATATGTGCTACTGAGTTGAGTTTTCGGTAGCCCGCCATAATAGATACCAGGCATGTGATGCTGACTATCCCGCCCAGCAATTACATGAGCAAGATATTCATTATATGTTTCATAATATATATGAAAATATAATTGAGCCTGCAGTTTTTCTACAGTGATCGAACCTACAAACCGATTATCAAGCCAATTCTTAAGTTTCGTATTAATGTGTGTTGATGAAATTAGTGGATTCGATGCTTGTTCTATATAGTCAAACCAAGCAGAAGGTAAATGTAGTTGATGTGTCATCACTTCATTCCACCGCACATGATTTAAGCTCTTAATCTTCTGCTCTGTAATTTTAAGATTTAATTTGAGTAAATATTCGCGACGTCTACTTGAACCATTCTGGATCAAAATTCCATCTTGAATAAGCTCGTTAAAATCCATCAGTGCGACGGGTGATAATCCCGTCAAAAGTGACAATAAACATGCTGCAGCGATTGCAGCATCCCTCCAGTGCCCGGATAACTCGGTTCTCAACACATAAACAATTTGCTTCAGTATATCTGGCGCCAAATAATGTGGATTTGTAACAAAAGGAGCATGACGGCGCTGGCGATGCCGCATTAGATGCGTCGCATTATCGCTGAGTATATAATTTAAATTTTTAGACTTTTCATCTTCTGAATAAAACTCCATTTCAGGATCTAATAGATCAACTTCACCCTCTTCATCTTTGTGAAGAGCGGCATCATAAATACTGATCTTTGCGTTATGTCCAATATCTACTTGCTTACCCGTTTTAATTTCACGAAATTTTTTGAGTTCATTTTTCGTCGGCCATTGCAAAACTTTACTTTTTTTTGACTTACGCTGACGATGAACAACACGACGATCATCAAGTCTTTTAAAAATTATTAATAGAGCCGATAAATACTCTATGGCTTGTACTTGTTTGAAATCTTTAATATTAAAAAGTTGATTACGATCCTCCTTTTTCAAGTTACGTTCGTACATGACATAGCGATTTAGTAGCTCACTGCATTCTTGAAATAATTCAGCATGATTAGAATCCAGAACATATCGTGATACATAGCGAAAGAGATCACAAACATGTTTTTGCTTATTCTCAGCTTTATCAATTTTTGCAAATTCTTGATACTGCCGATATGTTAAAAAACTCGCTTGTAGAATCAAATAACGTTCAGACGACAGCTCTTGAGTATTACTAGTAGTCGGGCATGCAAAATAACTTAAAGAAGCTAGATAATAATATTTACCTAATTGTCTAGAACTAGATATATAGCCATATATCTGTTGTGCTTCCTTATATAGAGCATGGGCTTTTTCACGTAAATCATCTGATAGATCGACAAATTGTGTATTCACAACATGATTGCGTAATAAACAATAATCTTTTTGGAATTTTTCTGCTAAATCTAAGAATTGCTCTTCTGTTTCAATCTTTGGCATATTCGCTTTCGCTTAATTTTTTATCAAATTGCATTGGTTAAATTCATTACGATCTGAACAATTTGGTAAAAGTTGATCTTTTATTGAACTCTTTGTCAGCTTAAAAAATCTAGCAAAAAATTTAGCATCCAGCTCTTTCTGAGCTTTTCTCTCAAAGCACAAGTGTTGCTGTGATTTTTCGATAAAATCATCAAGATTATGTATCAACTGTAAGATTGCAACATAATTAGAATGTACACGTAAGCATGGCTCCGTTTGCATTAATAGCAATATTTTTTGCCAAATTTTCACATAGATTATTTTGAACTTTGCTTGTACTACTACTTTCTGGCTCTGTTTAATCTTTTTGATTTTCAGTAGTTCTGAGTTAATTTTTACTATCTTAAATTGAACATTTTGTCGCTCAAAGCAAAAGGGCATGATAAATTGCCCCATAAATATCTCTATATTTTTTACTAAATAGTCAAATTTTAACATTTTTATCGATATAAAAAATGAGCATATCTTTGTATATTAAAATTCATTTAATTTATCAACTAAATTTTCTCAAAATTACAATTATCAACAAATACATATGGTTTACTTATCATGGGTGGTCTAAATTTTAAAAATTCTTCCACTTTTTTTTAGTTTTCTGTTATTACATGAAACAATACCGTTGTATTACATTTTGAAATGCTGTGTATGCAGCATTGATCAAAAAGATTCTCTGCTATACTTACTTCACGTGTAGCATCAATGGAGTTTCGAAATGCTCAGAACCACTGAACAGAAAAAAAAATATATTCAAGCGACACGTGCGCAAAACTATCAAGCCAGCCTAAAGCTTGAAGGCATTACAACGACAGCTCAAACAACTCAACAAAGTAAAGCTGAAATCTTGCAAAAATATAAGAAGTATTCGCAACCCGAAACTTAGTCAGGTGCATGTATGGATAAATATGGGGAAATGGGTGACAGCCTGTATTGTTACCCTGGCACAAATATCCTAAAGAACAAACTCAATATTCATGATGAACAAATTTTAGAACAAGCTGAACTAGAACTGTCTGGATTGGCAAGTAACTTAATTGAATATGCTGAACCACCTTACGACTTACAATACTTAAAATCAATTCATGCGCAGCTCTTTGGCGACTTATACGACTGGGCAGGAAAGTTAAGACAAATCGATATTTCCAAAGGTGACACCCGTTTTTGTAATTTTTCCCGTATTGAAATTGAAACCAATAAACTACTCAAAACGCTTCAAGAAAAAAAATACTTTCAAGGCTTAGCACCACAACAACTGATTCCTCAACTTGCCGACTTGTATTGTGAGCTTAATGTCATACACCCATTCCGTGAAGGTAATGGACGTACACAACGGATTTTCTTTGAGCATCTGATTGCTCATTGTGGTTATGGTATTGATTGGTCTCGCATTGACTCTCAACAACAATGGATTCAAGCCAATATTGAAGGTTTTTATGGTAATTTAAATCCATTAATTAAGATTTTTGAAATATGCTTTATTCAAAATACCTAAAATTTAAGTAGTCGAAGCCCACAATCCTTAATGAGCCATCATCTTTGCTTCAATCCACTGATTAATTTCCCAAATAAACCAACAATCACGATTCTTAGAAATCTTAATACTCTTCGGGTAATTTAGGATCGTAATATTCAGATTACTTATCCAGAATTGAATAGATCGTTAACTTAGATAGACTTTTAAGCAATGTAACTTGCCGCATGTTTATCAACATATGTCTCAAAAAAGTCTGCCCATACATAGATTTATGGCGTTTAGTGCTTAAATTTCAGATTAATCTTCGTCTGATGACCTGAATGGATGTTACAGATTACATGCAGGTGAATTACTCTGTGGCTGTATCATGGCTTTTGTGCAATCCAATCCATTTGATCCGAATGTTCTCTTTTGCAATAAAGCAGCCTCTTCTGCTTTTCCTGAACCAACGAACTATGTCATTGATTTGATTCAACCGACAACAGTGATGCTGAATCAAATCTCCAAAGAAGGGATTAAATGCAAGAAATGTGGTAAGAAAAAGATAGGGGATGGAAGTTATTATCCGTCTAATTGGAACCAGCCCATGAGTCGAGATCAGTTGAGTAAGAATCATTTTAAATGAATAAGAGAAGGATGGCTTACCTCACTTCTCCGAATAACAATGCTATGCTTTTCAACCAAGGTTATAAATTGGCAACTACATTTCATTCTTCTTCATGCTGGTCCTATAGCCTGTAGACAATTACTACATCATTTGCATTCAATGCTCAATACAGCCTGTCAGCAGAACCGCAGCGATACTTTTTTTCGTGCATACATGTAGTGTTTAAATCCATTCATTTTTCAATGATCCTCTGCCGTTTATCACATTTATGGTCGATCTTTAACCTTGTGAAAAATGCACATACCGATCCCTTCAAACTGTCAAATTTATGTATGCATGACATTTAAAGAAAATTATCTGATCAATTTTTTTAGGTAAAATTCATCAAGAAAAAGTTATTATTATTCATAACATCACCAATAACCACATAAAAACAATAATTTAATAAATTATTCTTCCAATTTTTTTATATTTAGTGTTATTACCTCTAAATCCATGTTTACCACCTTCTATTACATAAGTAATTTAGAAGTATCCACGATATAAATTGCTTGCCCTCACACCTCTCCCCTCTCACGCCCAAAAAATTTATACTGAAAGGCAGATTAAGCCCGTTCGAGTTACATATAGCCGCATGCTATATTGAAAGCATTAAGAAAATATCCTCAATATTTATAGGATTTTTAAAGTATGAACTAATTTTCGAAGAACCCTTTCTAAGTAATGTGACCTATTAGGAAAAATGAAAATACTGAAATCTCCGTATCAACAATCAGTCAAAGTACATCCTGATGATTTTCTGTAACCGATACCCAAGGACTATACCTACCCTTCTGATGTGCTGTGCAACAAAGCCCTCCTTAGCCACACTATAGCTATAGATTAATTCCATTATTTTGTGATTTAATTAAATTATTCATTCTTAAGACCCAATTTAATGGATTTATATTTCACTAAACCAGAAGAAGTTGTGACTCTTTTAGGTGAGCGTTTACGTAAGCAACGACTCTTTCTGGAGATGTCTCAAGCTGAGGTAGCAGCACGCGCTGGTGTCGGCGTGAATACAGTTTCGAATCTTGAAGCGGGACGAAATGTATCTGTTGAAAATTTAGTCCGTATTGCAATGGTCTTGGGTCGATTAAACGAACTTCAGGAACTATTTAAACCTCAGCTTAACAGTGTGAATGACATTCTTCGCTATGAGAGTCAAAGTAAGCGCCACCGTATTAAGAGGAAGGGATAATGCTCAATAGACTTAATGTTTATTACAACGGTTGGGGCGAATCATGGTTATGGGGAACGCTGATTAGTTCAACAGCCACGACAGGTAGACCCACCATTGCTTTTGAATATAGTCCAGAAGCAATACAGCAAGGTGTTGAGCTCTCTTCTTACTTGCTGCCTTTAAAAGGTCTACCATTCAGACAAGGTTTTCCTACTCATCAAATGGGACTCCCAGGTCCAGTCTATGACGCTTTACCAGATGGTTGGGGCATGATGTTGATGGATCGATATTTCAAAAAAATTGGCTTAAATTCAGCACGAATTGGACCTTTGGAGCGTCTGACCTATATTAGTAGTCACGCAATGGGTGCCCTCTCCTTTGAACCTTGTGTTGCTGACATGCAAACCTCAGAAAATATCCCTTTACAACAACTGGCCCAGGAAGTTCAAGAAGTACTCAAAGGTGAAGGTGGTGAATTTCTACAGCATTTATTGGTCATGGGTGGCTCCCCTCAAGGTGCCAGACCAAAAGCGTTGGTTTACCGAGATCCTGTCAATTTAGAGTTTTCGACTCAAGATTCTGATCAACATGAAGCCTGGCTGATTAAGTTTCCTGCTCAGCAAGAGCATCCTGAAGTCTGCGCCATTGAAGCCGTCTATGCAGAATGTTTGCGACTTTGTGCAATTGAGACTCCAGATACCCATTTCTTTAATTTGCCCAATGGTTTAACGGCTTTTGCTTCTAAACGATTCGATCGTCAAAATGGTATGCGGATTCCAATGCAGAGTTTGGCTGCATATACAGGAGCAGACTATAAAGTTCCAGGTAGCCTAGACTATCGCAATTTTCTCCGGGCAACCTTGATGTGTACGCAAGATGTACGAGAAAGATTGCATGCTTTTAAACGTGCTGTGTTTAATGTGCTTTTCAATAATCGGGATGACCATACTAAGAACTTTTCATTTCTCATGGAGAAAAATGGTCAATGGAAATTGGCTCCAGCCTATGATGTGACCTTCTGCGAGGGTCCAGGTGGTTATCATCAAATGGACATTATGGGAGAAGCGCTCAATATTTCCCAAAATGACATACATAAACTCGGTACTTCAGAAGCTAATCTGACTACTCTAGAAGTCGATGAGATCATCTTGACCATGCGTGAAATTGCACTTCAATTTAGTCAAATTGCGCAGCGCCTGTATCCCCATCAAATTCGAGAATCTACCCTACAGATGATTCAATCACGGATTCAACAGAATATTGATTTTTTAACTGAAACCTAAGCGTAAATATAAACTAAGCGCCAACCATCAACTGCAAATAGACTTTGATATAGTTAGTCGCTACATAATCTGTAGAACCTGTGAATTAGCTCTCTTTATAATCACGAATATTAGATGGATCACCGCCAAGATATATTCTGCAAACGTGAAATCACTACATCCAGATCGAAAATCACTAAGAAAAAACTGTCACCAAAAAAAGGTCTGCACTATGGATAGATGCAGACCAAACTCTGGATAACTACCAGCACGAGAAATATGTCGCAATTTTGCATAGACATGAATTTGATAAAATCAGCCCAGAAAGCCAGAAATTCATAAAAACTATTTCATCAATCCCCTATAACTTAATCACGTTCATGGTCGATCTTAAATCTTGTGAAAAGTACTCATGCTGACCTAGCCAAACTGTAAAACTCATGTATTCATAGCCTTTAAATGAATCTTTCAATCGGTATATTTAAGGTAAAAACTAGTAATCAGAAGTTATTATCACCCCCATATAAAACAAGGATCAACTTAAAAACAATAACTTAGTAAATTATTCTTCCATTTTTTTATATTTAGTGTTATCTCATTCACTTGGCTCTGAAAGTTTCTCGCACTGAGTTTATATGCGGACCAATTCGTTGTACGGTAGATTTTAGTTGCTGGCTTCTTCATTCGGAAATTATATTGCTGAATCAGACCTTACAAACAGCTTTGTGCAACAAAGCCGTCTTTAAGTACTTTTTTTAAAGGAAAAATCATCGACTTAAATCTATATTTCCAACAGTGCCACTTTTATCGCTTTAGCACCTCAACTCATTTAAGTGGCGTAACTTACATAACTTATGCATCCCATTTAAGTGACCTCAGTTATAGTATTCCGTGTCAGGAATTTGTCCACTTATTCCAATGATGATGAGAACTGCAGCATTGACTTAGATCGCCAGTGCTCAGTACTGGCCATCATGTAGCTTTTATCGCTTTAGCGCCTTAACTTATTTAAGTGGCGTAACTTACACAACTTATGCATCCTATTTAGGTGACCTCAGTTATAGTATTCCGTGTCAGGAATCTGTCTACTTATCAGCGTCCGCGGAACTGCAGGATTTCTGCTTTGTTGTTCGCAACGAGGGCTAATTCTGGAGTTCCGTATAAGGCATAATCAATAACGACATCTCGACTGATAATCAGTGCAGTAACTTTAGCCAA
>NZ_JFXL01000034.1:0-15508 GCF_000588255.1 Acinetobacter sp. 1424608 | reverse complement strand
GGGCTGCTGTATCACGAGTCTGATTTACGCATCGAGGAACACTACACCGATACGGCTGGATTCACCGACCATGTTTTTGCACTCATGCACATGCTAGGGTTTCGATTTGCACCACGAATTCGTGATCTGGGCGATACGAAACTCTATATTCCAAAGTCAGACATAGACTATGCCGCACTTAAACCCATGATTGGCGGCACACTGAATATCAAACAGATTCGTACTCATTGGGACGATATTTTGCGTCTGGCCGCATCAATCAAGCAAGGGACTGTCACAGCGTCGCTAATGCTACGTAAACTCGGTAGTTATCCACGACAGAATGGTTTGGCATTGGCATTACGAGAGCTGGGGCGTATTGAGCGCACACTGTTTATCTTGGATTGGTTGCAAAGCGTAGAACTACGCCGTCGGGTTCAAGCTGGATTAAATAAAGGTGAAGCCCGTAATGCATTAGCGCGCGCCGTTTTCTTTTATCGATTGGGTGAGATTCGAGATCGAAGCTTTGAGCAACAGCGTTATCGAGCCAGTGGCTTGAATCTAGTGACCGCCGCCATTGTATTGTGGAACACGGTTTATTTAGAGAGAGCGACTAACGCCCTACGAGGGCATGGTCGCACAGTCGATGATACCTTGCTGCAATATCTGTCACCGCTGGGGTGGGAGCACATCAATTTAACTGGGGATTATCTATGGCGAAGCAAAGCCAAGATAGGTGGTGGAAAATTTAGGCCATTGCGCGCAATTGAAAAACCTTAGCGTGCTATATTTTCCGTTTCCTGAGACGACCCCTATCATTACGACGAACTTGAGCTTCTCGGAATGGAGCAATGTATTTGGTGATGCTAAGTTGACGACTGCACTGCTGGATCGACTGACTCATCATTGCCATATCATCGAAACGGGTAATGAATCCTATCGTTTTAAGCAAAGCACGGAGGAAGCCAAGCAGCGTATAAAGAAACGAGAAGCAGAGAAAGGAGAGTTATTTTAACCGTCGATCAGTGAAGAAAAAGCAACAGCAATTGATCGATTTATCCACAGCAGTGTAGTACGCTACATTGCTTAAATGCCTGGTCAATATTCAACGAGCATCGCTGGTCAATATTAAGTGAGCGTCAACAATCTTGGGCATTTCGGGGTATCTCTGGTGGCACAAACAGGTTTGCAGTTTGACCTTTCCACATCTCAGGGAAAGCTCATGGCTTCTGTGATGTCTGCATTAGCAGAGTTTGAGGGAGATTTACTACGTGAACGTGTGCGCTCTGGTGTAGCAGCGGCACAAGCGCGTGGCGTTGTGTTTGGTCGTCGTCCTGGTCAACGTACCAAGTCAGATCGTCTGGCACCTAAAGTGTTGGAGTTGGTGTCTGCTGGACACTCTTATCGACAAGTCGGTCGGCTGGTCAATCTAAGCAAAAATACCGTGTTGGATATCGTTAAAAGAAGTCGGAGTGAAAATCCTTAGCGTGCTATATTTTCCGTTTCCTGAGACGACCCCTTTTCGGCATTAACCAAGAGTCTGCTTAAGCACAATTTTCTGGTGGGTAATCATAACTTTTGCCTCATTTGTGATGGATTGATCTATCTTGATTCTACTGAATCGGATCATCGGATTGCCAAAGCCGTAGGTGGGCAAGGTGTTCTAGAGAATGGTCTGCTGGTTCATCCCATCTGTAATAGAATGAAATCAGATCTGAGTCTGGAAGAGATTAGAGCGGATTTGTTTGGTGAATTACTGTATTAATCAACAGAGCGATGAGCTCATTTTTGCAGATGTATCAATGATTAATCACATGATTTAACTTTTGATACATTCAGCCAATGTGGTTATTTTTAATTCAGTCCAGAATCACAACCAGAAACTAGCTGTAGTTTCTGAATGACCGTCAAGGTCCTTAGTTTCGCCCATAGATTCCCTCTGTGGGCTTTTTTTTTGATCAAAAATTGTATAGATGCTCTAAAATAAACCTTTTAGCATTTCATAAGCAATTAGGATTAAGGCTGAGACCATCAGCACAACAAAAATGAGTTCCACTCTAGTTAACATCTTAGTTCCATTTACTTTTCACTTAATTTATATAGCAGTTAACTCGTAGCATCAATGAAATAACATGACATGGAAAATAATCAAAAAGACAGAATTTGGATTTTGATCAGATCTGCATGTTTACATGCTTCTACAGTAGCTTTGAATGTTTCACTTAACCTTTAAACTTTTCTTAAAACTAAATATATTTACATATACATTCTAAAATTTGATAGAATTTATTAAAACTTTAGATTCTAAGTGTAAATAATGAGAAGCGCTAATATTCGACGTGATGGCTACTTAAAATTTCTGAATACATGGCAAGACCGTGATGTCATTAAAGTACTTTCAGGTGTGCGTCGCTCTGGAAAATCCACCTTATTGGCGATGTTTCAACAAGACCTAAAAGCACAGGGTGTACAAGCCGAAAACATCATTGCCATCAACTTCGAATTTATGGAATTTGAAGAACTCACCGATTACCGTAAACTACATGATTATGTATTGTCCAAAGTTGATAAAAGTAAAAAAAACTATGTTTTTTTAGATGAAATACAACATGTTACAAATTTTGAGAAAGTAGTCGACTCTTTATATGTTCGGGATTATATCGATTTATATATTACAGGTTCAAATGCATTCTTTCTAAGTGGAGAACTTGCGACGTTACTCACAGGACGCTATATCGAGCAACATGTTTTACCCTTGTCATTCCAAGAGTTTAAACAGTGGCATATTGAAAATAATCCGATCATCCAACAATTATCCAATCGTGATTTGTATGCCATGTACACGCACAGTAGTTTCCCCTATACGCTTGCCATGACTAGTCAGCAGGAAACCTATGATTACTTGCAAGCGGTCTATGCCAGTGTAATGTTTAAAGATGTTATTCCTCGTTTGAATACTGCTGATATTAACTCTCTCGAGCGTGTCGCAAGATATTTGGCAAGCGTGACAGGCTCACCCATTTCCATCAATAAAATTAAAAATACCTTTGTTTCAAGCGGGGTTAAAATCTCATTTGAAACAGTAAAACGCTATATTCAGGGCTTACAGGACAGTTTGTTATTTTATAGTGCCGCACAATTTAAAGTACGCGGGCGTGAGTTATTACAATCCTCTGAAAAATACTATTTAGTTGATGTCGGATTGCGCCGGATTATGTTGCCTGATGCTAATGCTGATCAAGGTCATATCTTAGAAAATGTGATTTATCTTGAGCTTGTCAGACGAGGTTATACGGTCTATGTAGGGCGGGTTGATGAATATGAAATTGATTTTGTTGCTGTCGATACTTTACAGAATTTAACTTATTATCAGGTGGCATTAGAAACGCTCAATGAGGAGACACTCAGCCGAGAGTTACGTCCATTACAGAAAATTTCTGATTCGTATCCCAAATATTTACTTACCTTAGACACGATAGGGGCTGAAGCAAATTATAATGGTATTGTAAAAATGAGTGCTCTCGATTGGTTGCTATCTGAAAATAAGTAAAGTTGAGGGTAGACATGAATACTCTTATTTATTGATTAAAACTCAAAGACTTTTCAGCATCATCCAAGAATGTATTCAAGCATAATTTCTGCTCCAATTGTGATGGATCGATTTACCTCGATTCGATTGAGTCAGACCCTCATGATTGAGCCAGAGTCGCTTACTGAAAGTAGCGAGAATTGCGCTGGAGTTTCTGAAGGATATTAATTCCTTAGTTTGCCCATTCATCCATCTGGGCATTTTTTTTGATTAAAATACAATGCGGTTCTTGCTAAAAAATGACGGCACCCACCATAAAACACAATATTCCAAAAATAATCCAAGGCCAGATCTTTGTCTTCGGTTGTTCTAAATTCTGAGGATTATATTCCGTGTGTTCTAGCGATGTCGGTTGTGGAACACGGGTCTTTTTAGAGTAAGGTTGGTGTTTAGAGTAAGATAGTCCCGTACCTGGAATGCCGACACTGGTTCGCGTACCTTTTTTCCCAATATTTAGAGAAGCACCAGGTTTGCCAATGCTGGCACTGCTGATGCCTTTATGGGTCAGATTAATTTTAAAACCCGGGAATAATTTAATACTTTTACGAAATCTAAAACCCATATTGCTCTCATTCTAAAACTTAGCTCAATTCACGCGCTATACCAGGATCCATGATCTGCTAGAGATCGTACTTTGACGGCTATCATCAGGATACTAGTATATTTTTTATCTGATGATTGCAATACTACCTTTAAATACCGTCAAAAATCTTTACTGTATATTTGCTGTAGGGTAATCTTAAAACTGCTATTTATTGACTGATTGGTATATGACGACAGATAAGCATGAGGTGCTTCTTAGGATGCGGGCGATCGAGCTCCTTGCATATTGGGAAGGTCGTTTGGTTACCAATCGTTTGATGAGCTGGTTTGGACTGAGTCGACAACAGGCTTCTGCGGATATCAAGCGCTATAATACGCTGTATAACCCCGATGCCTTGATTCATGATCCCTCAGTCAAGGGTTATGTGCCTAAAGCCAGCTTCCAGCCTGTACTGACTACAGCGCATATCAATGAATATCTCAATATGCTCTCGGGCTTGGTCAGTGAATCGCATGCCCTGATTGCGATGCCAGAACCGAATCTTGCAGCAGTTCAATTACCTGATCGCAGTGTGCGTCCTGAAGTCATCAGGGAAGTGTTGCGTGCCTGTCGAACACAAAGCTGTCTCAAAATTATTTATGCCTCCATGCAGAATCCGCAGTGGCATGAACGCATGATTTCCCCACATACCCTGGTGTATACCGGTTTTCGCTGGCATGTCCGTGCCTATTGCCATCAGAGCAAGCAGTTTAAGGACTTTTTACTCTCCAGAATTGATCGCACACCTGTTGTGGTGGCGATTGAGTCAGTAGACCCTGCTCAGGATCAGCAATGGCATGAAGAAATTGTACTGACGCTGATCCCGAATCCAAAATTGAATGAAGCTCAAAAAGCGCTGGTCGAAAAAGACTTCGGCATGCCTGATGGCAGATTACAGATTCCGGTGAAAAAAGCCCTGGCTCACTATACCTTGCAGCGCTATCAGGCCGCGATCACGCTGGCTGAGGCGGATGATGCCTTGAAATATCCCTTGGTACTACAACGCTCAGATATCGAAAAGCTGTCGTCTTACCTGTTTGATCAGGCCTCATAGGAGATTGGCCATGTTAGAACAATTTCATTATGACAGTGACCTGATTGGTGGCTCCCTGATGGTGCGTGAAAGCCGGCTGATCGCGGATCTGTTATTACGAGAAGCGACTCCAGAACAATGGCATCAGGCCATTCAGATTGACAATATTCTGCAAAAAAGAACTGCGGCTTCGGCGCAACGCAATGCCACCGCTATTCGCAAGCGCCTGGAGCGTTTAGAACCTGATTTCTGGAAAGCTTTGCGTGATGGCGATGATGAGCTGGCGACCCAGGTGGCTTTTTGTGGGGCTTTAGAACGGAACCTTTTACTGATTGAGTTTATGGAAACGGTGATGAGAGAGGCCTATATCTCTCAGGCTCAATACCTGGACAGTTATATCTGGTCAGATTTTCTGGAGAAGAACATTTTGTCTCAGTCAAAGAGCAGGGTGGAGGTGGACTTATTCCCGAAGGTCCTGCTAAACCAGGCTTCCTGTATACCATTGGCCTCAGTAATAAGGGCATGCCAGGCTTATACCGCTTAGAACTTCAAGTCACTAAAGGTTCAGGAAAATTGGCGACATCTGGCTTATGGAATTCAAGTAGTGCCAAAGAGCAGGTCAAGATTGCTTTTGATTACTTCAAGGCCAATGCATCCCGGATCTCGGGGGGGAGTAAGGTGCTGGAACATGATTTCCATTTACATGTGGTGGAATTACAGAATACCGGCCCGCTCAGCCATCTTGCTCTGCCAAGTTTAGTGGCTTTCGCTTCTGGCCTCTTAGGACGATCGGTTCAAAGTCAGATGGTGGTACTGGGTGATATGAGCTTGGGTGGTTCAGTGACACCGGTGGAAAGTATTGCCGAATGTCTGCAAGTTGCTTTTGATGCGGGTGCCAAGAAGGTTGCTTTGCCAATGAGTAGTGCGGCAGATATCCCAACGATTCCTGTGGAACTGTTTACCAAGTTCCAGACCAGCTTTTATGCAGATCCGGTAGATGCTGTGTTTAAGGGGCTAGGGGTGGATTAATTTCATATCTGTCTGGAAGAGTTACAGTAGATTGTTTTAAATTCAGTTTCTCAAGTTAAACACCATGTTGTAAAAGCATAATACTGCCTCTTTTAAAGAGCTAGTATTTTAGGGGGGATTACCCTTCATTTTTTCTTGATCAGATATCTGTTGTATTTTGACAGGATTTTGTTGATCTAAATATTTTTGATACCAAACACGCAATGTTTCAGGAGTACAACCGATTTTAGGATCAATAGCTGTGATTGCTGCCCAAGTAGAAGGATAATCTTTTTCAGATTCAATTAGGGTCTGTTGACATTTACTGTTCATAATTAAACCTATAAAGGTAGCCATAAAAATATACAGGCTAAGGCAACAGCACTTTGATAATTTCTTTTGAGCTTGTCATATCGAGTAGCTATCCCTCTAAATTGTTTTAATCTACAAAACATATTTTCAACTAAATGCCTGATTTTATATAAATACCAGTCCATATGATAACAATAAGATAACGATGATCTGACCAATTTAATTTCTTTGCAATTCGCTAAAAAATACACATAAGAAAAACCCAACCGAATATACTCAGGCTAGGTTTTATCTCATTATTTTTCAAGTCAGTTCTAGTGAAATTGGCTAAAATTCAGCTTGTATTTCAATGTCGAACTTAGAAGTTGTATTCAAGACCTACTGTGAAGTGGCACTGTTGCAAATAGAGATTTGAGTCGATGATGTTCCCTTTAAAAAGTACTTAGAGACCGAAAACCCTGTTGATTAGACACACTTCACCCTGAGGCTGACCATAATAAAATGACGATGCTTGTCCTTTACGTAGTGCACGCATGACTTCAATACCTTTAATTGTGGCATAAGCCGTCTTCATAGATTTGAATCCTAATGTGGCCCTGATGATCCGCTTTAGCTTGCCATGATCACATTCAATCACGTTATTTTTATACTTAATCTGCCTGTGCTCAAGGTCTGGTGGACATTTACCTTCCCGTTTTAACCGTGATAAAGCACGTCCATATGTGGGTGCTTTATCCGTGTTGATCACTTGTGGAATTTGCCACTTCTTCACATTATTTAAAATTTTTCCAAGAAAACAATATGCTGATTTGGTATTACGTCTAGAAGAAAGATAAAAATCAATGGTATCGCCACGTTGATCGACTGCACGATACAGATAAGACCATCGTCCATTCACTTTTACATAGGTTTCATCAATATGCCACGAGCTCAGATCTGTAGGATTACGCCAATACCAGCGTAAACGTTTTTCTATTTCAGGAGCATAACGTTGAACCCAACGGTAAATAGTCGTGTGATCAACATTCACACCCCGTTCGGCCAGCATTTCCTGCAGTTCACGATAGCTAATGCCATATTTACAATACCAGCGCACAGCCCAAAGAATGATTTCGCCCTGAAAATGCCGACCATGGAAAGGATTCATATGCTGCACCTTTAGCTAAAACAGTCTTCAGCTTACCATTCGTGGTTATTTGCAACAGTGCCCTTTTTAAAGGGAACATCATCGACTCAAATCTCTATTTGCAACAGTGCCCTCTAATCTTAACTTCAATTAAATGCTCAAATAAAAGAGTAATTATAAATGAGTCCTTGCGATTTAAGTTATTCATCGTCTTTGTGATGATCATTATCTAATAGCTTACAAGTAAAAATTATTGCTAATATGACTAGGCTAGAAGAAATACCAGCATATAAGTTGGCTAAAGTTCCACCAAAAACAACAATATCTTCTAAAAACAAGATGACTATAACTATAATAGATACATGTAATATAATAACTTTTAGATCATGAAACTTATTAATTGATAGTGTCTTAAGAAAAGAACTATTGTCAAAGAGAATTCTTAAAAAAAGCAGTAGCGTACTTTGCCAAAGAAAGTCAGTGAGGTACGCCTGCATGAAACAGTATAAAGATACATACCCAATCACCATAATGGCGAAGCTGTTAAAAGTTTCAGTATCAAGATTTTATGAGTGGTTGAAAAGTGGCTTAAGCCAAAAACAAATTCGAAGAAATCAGCAGACTATCATGGTGAAAATAGCACATCAGGAGACCAATGAAAGCTATGGCTATATTCGCCTGAGTAAGCATTTACACGCTCAAGGTGTTCAAATTAGCCAATATGCAGTACGTACAATAAAGAAGGTCAATAAACTCTTTTGCAAGCGCCATAAGCGCTTTAAAAGAACAACAAACAGTGATCACAACCGTCCCGTCTACAAAAACTTATTAGAGCAAAAATTTAACGTGAGCACTCCAAACCACGCGTGGGTAAGTGACATTACCTACATTTGGACAAACGAAGGATGGCTATATCTGGCTGCTTCAAAGGATCTTTATACAAAGCAGGTTGTTGGCTATAGTCTAAATGAACGTATGACAGCACAGTTGGTCTGTGATGCTCTTAAAATGGCTATTCGGAATCAAAAACCGCCACAAGGCTTAATTGTTCACTCAGACAGAGGCAGTCAATATTGCAGTCATGTATATCGAAATATGATTGAAAAATATGATTTTCAAGGTTCAATGAGTAAGCGTGGAGACTGCTTTGATAATGCACCAATTGAAAGCTTCTGGGGCATATTAAAGAATGAACTTATACACCATCGTACTTATGAAACGAGGGAAAAAGCGAAAGCAGATATTACAAAATACATAGAGCTATTTTATAATCAGCAAAGAATCCAAAAAGGATTGGATTTTAAGACACCAAATCAAATGGCAGAGGACTTTTACAGGTTGGCTGTCTAGAATCCTCCCAAGCGAAAGCCTCCGTTTTTATCAACACACATCAATATTTAAAATTCAGGAAAAAAATATGAACAATAATTATCCTAAACCTATGATAATAATGCACTGGATTACCTTTGTTTTAGTTGTAATTGTATATTTGACGAGTGGAGATCCAACAAGAACAGGTTTGCAGGGCCAGATTCATGTTATAGGTGGAATTTCAATATTTATTCTATTTTTCGTGCGGTTGAGTGTTGTTTTTCTCTATAAAAGAAGTATTCCTCAAAATGAGATCATTAATCCGTATCAAATAAAATTATTTAAAATTGTCAGATTTACGCTTTACGTAAGTTTATGTGTCGTTCCAATAGCGGGCTGGCTTGCATTATCGAGTTTCACTGATAACTTCCAAGTATTCTCTTTAAATTTGCCACTTTTGAGCAGTGTTAGAGAGGTTAAATATATTGGTCAGATGCATCAATTTTTAGGTAACTTCTTTATTACAGTCGTAGGTTTACATGCTTGTGCTGCATTAATCCACCATTTTATTTTCAAAGATAATGTATTAAAAAGTATGCTTTTTAAAAAAATGAAATGATTTAGATCTATAACTATAGAAAATAGGCATATTGTTCACCTAGAACAACATGCTTTATTGATATAAAGCATGTCAGATAGGTCAGGTATTTCTATAGACTTATTATCTATACTCCTCATGGAGTGGGAATATTTGGATTATACAAAAAAGGATCTTATGCCACCGCAACATTAAATAATGATCCAATCCAAGCACTGAATAACATGGCAATAATACCCCAAATCATTACCCGAATCGAACCTCTCCAAATACTGGCGCCGCCCGCATAACTGGCCAAGGCACCCATAATTCCGAGACTTAATACCCCAATCAGCATGACGCCTTTCTCTAAGTATCGCTCAGGCAGAAGCATAATTGAAATTAAAGGAAATAATGAGCCTACAGTAAATGCAATGGCTGAAGAGAAGGCAGCACGAAACGGCTGGGCAGAAGTATGATCTGAAATACCAATTTCATCACGCGCATGTGCATCTAAAGCATTGTGTGCAGTCAGTTGTTGCGCGACTTCTTGCGCTAAAGCGGGTTGTAATCCACGCTGTATGTAAATATTTTTTAGCTCATTTAATTCATGTTCAGGATGGCGTTGCAGTTCACGTTCTTCCATCTGCAGATCATTCTTTTCAATGTCTTGTTGCGATTTAACGGAGATGTATTCACCTGCAGCCATCGATGCAGCTCCAGATATTAATCCGGCGATACAGGTCACCAGTACAGTATGGGTAGATGCTCCACTGGCTGCGATTCCCACCACGAGACTTGTGACTGAAATAATCCCGTCATTTGCCCCCAGCACAGCTGCACGCAACCATCCCGCACGTTCGATGTAATGTTTTTCAATATGATAAGAATGGCGCACAAGGTATATCCTTTTTGTTATCAGGATGATTATAATAAATTTATTTCATCTGTAGAGATTATTATTGGCTAATTTCAAAAACCGTGATTAAAAGGCAAAAAAATTTGGCACTGTTGCAAATAGAGATTTGAGTCGATGAAGTTCCTTTTTAAAAGTGCTTAGAGACCGAAAACCCTGTTGATTAGACACACTTCACCTTGAGGCTGACCATAATAAAATGACGATGCTTGTCCTTTACGTAGTGCACGCATGACTTCAATACCTTTAATTGTGGCATAAGCCGTCTTCATAGATTTGAATCCTAATGTGGCCCTGATGATCCGCTTTAACTTACCATGATCACATTCAATGACATTATTTTTATACTTAATCTGCCTGTGCTCAATATCTACTGGACATTTTCCTTCTCGCTTTAACCGTGATAAAGCATGGCCATAGGTCGCTGCTTTATCTGTATTGATGACCCGTGGAATTTGCCATTTTTTCACCGTATTGAAGATCTTTCCTAAAAAACAATAGGCTGATTTACTGTTCCGTCTAGCGGAAAGGTAAAAGTCAATCGTATGACCCCGTTGATCAACTGCACGATACAGGTAAGTCCATCGCCCCTTCACTTTGATATAAGTCTCATCCATATGCCATGAATGTAAATCTGTAGGATTACGCCAATACCAGCGTAAGCGTTTTTCCATTTCTGGAGCATAACGCTGAACCCAACGATAAATTGTGGTGTGGTCAACATTCACACCTCGTTCAGCGAGCATTTCTTGAAGTTCACGATAGCTGATGCCATATTTACAATACCAACGAACAGCCCAAAGAATGATTTCACCTTGAAAGTGCCGACCATGGAAGGGATTCATCTGCTGTATCTCGAAATAAATAAGATATTTAGCTTATCATGTCAGCCTATTTGCAACAGTGCCTATGCGAGCAGTTACTTATACTGCTCTTTCTCATGTCCTAAAAGCCTTTGACCATGTCAAATCGCAACATTGAGGTTATCTTGTTTTGGAATAAGCGTGGTCATTGTATGAAAGTGTTGATACATGATGGACTGGGTATTCAAAGCTCTACGGTTGAAACAAGCAACATTTCACTGGACTCAAACTCATCATAGTGAAACAATTACAAGCATTGATTCAGAGTTTCGCTTGATAAAGAATTTGACAATGTGCATCAAACATCATGACATCAATTCAGTCAGCCAAGCTGAATAGCCTAGATCCGTGTCTGTGCAGAAAAGGACGCCTTCATATAAAATAACTCAAATAGATAAATTACCACCACACTGCTAGAGCCTGAGCTGAATTTAAAAATATCTATAGGGTTCACCGGGGACTTACAGTAAATTTAACTTGGATAAAAAATATCCCCCTTAAAAAAGTGGGATATTTTTAATTTATTTATTTATTTAATATTTCTTTTAATTCATCTGCACTATATGTCGATAAATTTTCTATAGCTGCTCGAACAATACTTGAACGATTTATTCTTGCATTTTGCCCTTTTACAACCAGCTCATCAATTAGTTTACTAATATCTTCATTGAGAGAAAAAGTGTAACGAATAAATTTTTTTTCACTTGATTCTAAAGCCTTTACCCTCTTTTCTGCACCAGATATAAATGCATCTAACATTTTATCTTGTTCAGTAGGTTCAGGTTTTTTGTTTAGCCCAGTTAAACCAGCCATAGTTATACTCCTAAAAACTCTCTTGCAATACTTTCAATTTCAGCTTTCGCTTTAGGATCACTATTTACTTCAAAAACCGAAAGCCCATTTTCATCTGCATCATCATAAACATTTCGATTTGTTGTGATTGAATTCAATGCATCAATACCAAATGATTTGCATGCCTCTTTTGCATCTAAAATTCTTTGAACTTGAGAAGGAAGAGTTGGACACTGAGTAATAATTGCTCTAGCTTTCAGATTTGGATTTACTGTCTTTGCTAATTTTAAAACTTGTTCCATATGATCTAAAGTTTTTAGATCTCTTCGTTTGGGTCTAAACGGCAATAACATATGTGTAGCTATAGTCATTGCTGAACGTAATGCTTCAGAATCCTGTCCACCTGCATCAATGATAATATCTTGGTATCTTTTATCTAAATCTTTTAAAACTGAACGTATATTCCCTGATGCTTGTACTGATGGAATATTATTTAATTCATCGTTTTCATCTCTTTCTTTGACCCAATCTGTTGTTGTTCCTTGAGGGTCAGCATCTAATAAGAGGACGTCTCTTTGACTTTGTTGTAAGTAAACTGCAAGATTTTGAGCTAAACAGCTTTTACCAGCACCGCCTTTTTCACCACCAACTAAGATAATCATAATTTATGTAAGTTACGTAAGTTTGTTTGTGTATAATTTAACGGTGATTTATGAAGTAATCAACTATCATGAAAAAAAAATTAAAAAAAAGTTATCCACAAAAGAATGGTCTTTTTGAATTTATATATATTTATTTAAATTTATTATTTATATCTCTGCTCAAAGCTTGACTAGCAAAGGGATACAGGAAGTATATGTTGACAAATTCCTACCAATAAGTTGACTTTTTCCTGTTTCTGAGTTGACATATTCCTACCAATAAGTTGACTTTTTCCTGTTTCTAAGTTGACAAATTCTGTGCATAAGTTGACAAATTCTTTTATTAAAAATACTTTCATTTGTGGACGTTAAGTAGTATTGTCAATATATCTATTTATAACATTTTCCTTAATATATCTCCCTATGAGTAACATAGTATATAAAGATAATAATTTGGTTGAAGCATCGTATTCACTAAATCTATCTGAGCAAAGGCTAATATTAATTGCGATCATTGCTGCTCGAGAAATTGAGAAAGAACTTACTTCTGATACTATACTTACGATTCATGCTTCTGAATACATGAAACAGTTTAATTTAGGACGTCAAGCATCTTATGAAGCGTTACAATCTGCATGTGATAATCTTTTTGAACGGCATTTGAATTATAAAGCAGTAGATCCTATAACTGGAAAAATAGGAATATACAAAAGTAGGTGGGTTTCAAAAGTTGGTTATGTTAAGGAAGAGGGATGCGTCCAACTAATTTTTGCACCAGATATTATCCCCTTATTTGTAAAACTTGAAGAAAAGTTCACAAGATATGAACTTAAACAAATCTCACCACTTACAAGCATTTATGCTATTCGCCTGTATGAGTTACTCATACGTTGGAGATCAACTGGTAAGTTATATATTTCTATAGATGAGCTTAGATCAAAACTCGGATTGATAGAAGATGAATATAAAAAGATGGGAGACTTTAAAAAAAGGGTTCTTACCGTAGCTTTAAATCAAATTAACAAATTTACGGATATTACTGTTTCTTATATACAAAAAAAGGAGGGAAGAAATATTTCAGAATTACATTTCATGTTTGAAGAAAAAGAACAAAATAAAACGAGTACAAGTGCTCCTTTAGAGCCAACTTATAAATTGACAGCTAAGCAATGTATATTCTTTGCTAAAAAGCTATGTGATATTACTAACTATCCAAAATTTGGTAATGATTTCGCACATCGTGGAGAGACTCTAGAAGACTTTCAGGAAAGGATATCAAGTGATCTTCTTGATAGCGATAATGTTAGAAAGTATTTTTCTTATTTGTTAGAAGTTGGTTATGCTCCTAAATACAAGAAGTAACCCTTTAGTTAATTGTCACTTTAAACAAAAGACCACGCCCTTTCATACTAAGTTTTTAATTAAGATTGCTTTCATGTGATTTTAATATGAATTAGCATAAGTTACATAACTTATGCTGGTTAAGTAACCACCTATCCTGCCTTTATAATTTATTGCTGCAGTTCTCATCATCATTGGAATAAGTGGACAGATTCCTGACACGGAATACTATAACTGAGGTCACCTAAATAGGATGCATAAGTTATGCAAGTTACGCCACTTAAATAAGTTAAGGCGCTAAAGCGATAAAAGCTACATGATAGCCAGTACTGAGCACTGGCGATCTAAGTCAATGCTGCAGTTCTCATCATCATTGGAATAAGTGGACAAATTCCTGACATGGAAATTGCAGCGAGATTGGCTAAAGTTACTGCACTGATTATCAGTCGAGATGTCGTTATTGATTATGCCTTATACGGAACTCCAGAATTAGCCCTCGTTGCGAACAACAAAGCCAGAAATCCTGCAGTTCCGCGGACGCTGATAAGTAGACAGATTCCTGACACGGAATACTATAACTTACATCACTTAAATAGGATGCGTAAGTTGTGTAAGTTACGCCACTTAAATAAGTTAAGGCGCTAAAGCGATAAAAGCTACATGATGGCCAGTACTGAGCACTGGCGATCTAAGTCAATGCTGCAGTTCTCATCATCATTGGAATAAGTGGACAAATTCCTGACATGGAAATTGCAGCGAGATTGGCTAAAGTTACTGCACTGATTATCAGTCGAGATGTCGTTATTGATTATGCCTTATACGGAACTCCAGAATTAGCCCTCGTTGCGAACAACAAAGCCAGAAATCCTGCAGTTCCGCGGACGCTGATAAGTAGACAGATTCCTGACACGGAATACTATAACTTACATCACTTAAATAGGATGCATAAGTTATGCAAGTTACGCCACTTAAATAAGTTAAGGCGCTAAAGCGATAAAAGCTACATGATGGCCAGTACTGAGCACTGGCGATCTAAGTCAATGCTGCAGTTCTCATCATCATTGGAATAAGTGGACAGATTCCTGACACGGAATACTATAACTGAGGTCACCTAAATAGGATGCATAAGTTATGCAAGTTACGCCACTTAAATAAGTTAAGGCGCTAAAGCGATAAAAGCTACATGATGGCCAGTACTGAGCACTGGCGATCTAAGTCAATGCTGCAGTTCTCATCATCATTGGAATAAGTGGACAGATTCCTGACACGGAATACTATAACTGAGGTCACCTAAATAGGATGCATAAGTTATGCAAGTTACGCCACTTAAATAAGTTAAGGCGCTAAAGCGATAAAAGCTACATGATAGCCAGTACTGAGCACTGGCGATCTAAGTCAATGCTGCAGTTCTCATCATCATTGGAATAAGTGGACAAA
>NZ_JFXL01000033.1:0-16441 GCF_000588255.1 Acinetobacter sp. 1424608 | reverse complement strand
CAAAACAGTATTCACCTGATCTAAACGCTCTACTCGAAGAAAATAAAAAACTCAAACAACAGCTCAAAATAGCTGAAATGGAACGTGAATTTTTAAAAAAGGCAGCAGCGTACTTTGCCAAAGAAAGTCAGTAAGGTACGCCTATATGAAACAAAAAAGATATTCTTTTCCAATTACCTTAATGGCTCGATTACTTCATGTTTCAGTTTCATGTTTTTATGATTGGCTCAAGAGAGGCGTGAGCAAAAGAACGATTCAACGAAATCAACAGACGATATTGGTGAAAATAGCCCATGAGGAGACAAGGCAGAGCTATGGTTATATTCGATTAACCAAATACTTACAAGCTCAGGGTATAAAAATGAGTATGTACGCTGTACGTCAGATAAAAGCGCTGAACCACCTGTATTGTAAGCGACACAAGCGTTTTAAAAGGACTACGAATAGTGACCATAATCGAGCGATCTATGAAAACCTGCTGGAGCAACAATTCTCAATGACTAGACCAAATCAAGCATGGTCAAGTGATATTACGTACATATGGACTGTTGAAGGATGGCTGTACTTAGCAGCGGTAAAAGACCTTTACACGAAGCAAGTGGTTGGCTATAGCTTAAATGAGCGCATGACAACACAGCTTGTTTGTAATGCGCTAAATATGGCTATTCACAATCAAAAACCAACCAAAGAACTGATTGTGCATTCAGACAGAGGAAGTCAATATTGCAGCCATGAATATCGAAATATACTTGAGCAATATGGTTTTCAAGGTTCAATGAGCAAGCGCGGAGACTGTTACGATAATGCACCGATTGAAAGCTTTTGGGGAATACTGAAAAATGAGTTAGTGCATCATTACAACTATCAAACCAGAGAAGAAGCCAAAGCAGATATTATAAAATACATTGAATTATTTTATAATCATCGAAGAATTCAAAAGGGTTTGGGTTTTAAGACACCAAATCAAATGGCCGAAGACTTTTATAAGTTGGCTGCCTAGAATCTCCCAAGGGAAAGTCTCCTGATAATTCAGCGTATATCATATGATCTTTGCCGGTTAAATCTTAGTAATGTCCAGTTAAATTCTGATCATCAACTACTAATTGGTAAGATACTTAACATAAGCTCTCCATTTAAGGAGTTAGACTCTTTAACTTATGATGATCTACCAAGTTTTAATATGTTAAATAACATAAGCTTGTTGGAATAATTAAGACATGAGCTATATCATTGCCTTTGTTAGTTATACTGATTTTACCGATAAAAAATATCCTGTGCAGTGTTTTCGTACAGATCTTAAGGTGAATGACATTGTGCTAGTTCGTCGAACAGATGGACAATTAAGATTTGCTACAGTTTTAAAATTAGAATATTTAAATTGGGATTGTAAAGGCTTCATCCTTTGTAAAAAATCAGAATGTTCTATTGATGATCATGGTAATTTATGCCCTCCGTCTAACTCAGCTATTATATTTGGAGTTGCGACTCCTGAAGTTTTCACAAAAAAATTAATAGATTCAGGATGGATATTACTGAGACCTCATAGTGCAACTTATAGAAAAATCTTAACAAAAACTAATGGATCACAGATTGCATATATTTTTATTAGAAAAAATGGAATTGATCTTCAGATTCTTCCTATTTCAGAAGAAAAGCTTCCAATAAAATCTGGTAGCTTATATAGACAATCTCTTACTCAAGGTAAAGTAGTCAGGCATACACTTGCTCATACAACTTTTAATCTTTATGAAGGAGTTCTTCGCTTTTCTGACAGCTTTATTAATAATGAACTTAATCTAGAGCGTTATTTTATTCCGCAAGGTGAAACAGATAAGAGAACGGATGCTCTCAAAAAAGATGCTCGTTTAAGAAAAAATTTAGGAGAGTACGGTATCTCAGATTTATATGAGGCTTGCTCTGATGGGAATGGAGGTGCGGCATATCTTGGTGATGGAATATGGATCACTTCTGGGGGAGGAGTATATGATTGGGGAAGATAAGTTAATTTATATAAACAGTTGAAGACATTTCTTTAGCTAATTTATTTAGTTTATCTAAAATTAACATAATAGAGCTTATACGAAATGCTTTTTAAAATATCCCTGTTTTTCATATAGTTAAAAATTTTTCATCCCCCTGGAAAACAATAAAAAACCGACTTGGAAACAAATCGGTTTCTTTTTAAGCAATTTTGATACTTCTTGCCAATAAATTTGGTTAAAAAATAATCAAAATCGCACCTTTTCCCGATTTCTTAAGGCTTCCGTTTCTGAAATTATCCCCAATTTCTGTGGACAAATCTTGGGATAAAATAGACCAACGTTGTAAGTTAAAACTTACATGGATTTAAGGTTTTTGCGGATTGGTAATCCAAGGCATTAGCCCTATGATAAACACATAAGATATTAGATGTTTCTAGAAAACAAAAATAAGAGAATAGTGCAAGAAAGGGGCAGCAAGAGATCAGTAAAACAAGCAGCACCCCAATATAAAAAAGCCTAACAGGATGTTGGGCATTTTTGTGTCTTGAATCTGGATTTCGCATAAGAGATTTTATGTTAAGTAGGATGAAACTAGGTTTATTTTTATAAGCTTTAGATTAGAATGATAATAAAATATTTAAGATAATGAATTTTATGAAATATTATTTAATTTTCGCAGTGATTTTTTGCTCACAATTTAGCTTTGCTAAAGCATCTGATATTTCATTTTATGACTATGGAAGTGTCCACTTATTTACGTCAAAAGATCAGTTAAAATTAAGATCAATTGAGTTTTATAAAGATAATTCTGTTACGGATTGGTCTATGTGTACTCCAATACTTACTAATAAATTAAAAGTAACGAATGTAAAATATTCTTGGGAAAAAGAAATTTCAGGATTTACTGTGAATGATCCTAAATGGGGTGAGGAATTCTATTCTGTTGATTTGAGCGAAATTCCACAAGCACATAAATGGTTATTATCGACTTTAGTGCAAAAAGGAAGAATAGTTAAAATTACATCTAGGGCGTGTGGTTCTAGTTTGACACCTTACCTTATAAGAGTAGAGAAATAAAAAATATCAACTTATATCTTTGATTTTATTATTTATAATATCTTTAATGCTTTTATTCTCATCTTGAGATATTTTCTGAAGTTGAGAATAAAGTTCACTATTTATTGTAACTATAAATGTCTTCTTGATGAATTTTTCATATAAATAATATGAGTTTATAACTAAAAAAAGTGAACCAATTACAATAAGAACGAAATTCATCCCTTTATCAAAGTAAGCTGCTAGCAGAATACCAGCTGGAGCAATAATAAAAGCAAGATGAAATATAAGGAATAAAACTAGCCCATAGCAGTCCATCATTTAAGGCAGTTTTTTTCGTTTTTTTCAAACATATGATTGATATAACTGTAAAAGGAATGAGTAAAATTCCCACTCCTATTGCTTTAATGATGTCTAATAAAAACATATAAATATTATGTATGCTGAACTGTTAATTTTAAGCCAAGTGCATTCACAACACGATTGATAGTATCAAAACGCGGAGCTGAATCATGGCGAAGTGCTTTATAAAGTGCTTCACGTCCGATCCCTGCTTCTTTAGCAATTTGGGTCATACCTCTAGCTTTAGCAATGACACCAAGGGCATGAGCTAATTCAGCAGGATCATTATCTTCAAGAACCATATTGAGATACATCACGATGTCTTCTTCAGTTTTGAGTGACTCAGCCATATCAAAACTTGGTAAATCAGCTACTTTAACCATTTTAGTCCTCCAACGTTTTCGATAATTTGACTGCACGATCGATGTCTTGTTGTTGAGTTGATTTATCTCCACCACCAAGCATTACAATCACAACGTCACCATGTTGGATGTAATACATCCTCCATCCAGAACCGAAGAATTCTCTCATTTCCCAAACGCCATCTTGGAGAGGTTTAATGTCTCCCCAGTTCCCGCGTTGAACCTTATCTAATCGGCGATTCAAGCGAATGCGGGTCATATTGTCTTTAATGCCATCCAACCATTCATCAAATTCTGGTAGACGTTTAATTTCAATCATGAGGATTCCTTTTCTTCTCACTATATTGTATTCGATCGAATACAATATGCAAGTAATCTATACGACCATCCATTAATTTCGTATAGCGGCCATTATGTTAAATGGGATCAATATTTAATAAATTTTTATGTAAAAAAGACACCTTTAAAGGTGTCTTTCTTTGGTTAGAAAAGATTAATCACAATCTTACCAAAAGCACCTTTTGATAAATGTTCAAAAGCAGCAATCGCTTCTTCAAATTTATAAATGTGATCAATCACAGGTTTAATTTGATTGGCATTTAAGAAATCATTCATTCTTTCAAAAGCCACTCGAGGCGCTACCGCAATACCACGAAGTTTGGTTTGACGGAAAATCAAGGGCATCAAATTTAGCTGTGTTGTCTGACCTGTTAAGAACCCCACTTGAGCAATCGTTCCTGTCACTTTTGTTGCTGCAATAGATTGATTTAGACCATTACCACCTGCCACTTCAATCGTGACATCGGCACCCTTTCCATCGGTTAATTCAAGAACACGTTCTTCCCAATTTGGGTAAGTTTTATAGTTAATGCCTTCATCCGCACCTAATAAGCGAACTCTTTCTAGATTCTCATCTTTGCTTGATGTGGCAATGACTCGAGCACCATAGGCTTTAGCAAGTTGGATCGCAAAAATAGAAACACCGCCTGTACCTTGTACCAACACATTTTGTCCCGGCTTTAAGTTACCGACATCCATCATCGAATACCAAGCAGTTAGTGCTGCAATCGGCAACGTTGCTGCTTCAGCATCCGACATATTGTCAGGTGCTTTAACCGCACTTTCTTCATGCAAAATCATGTATTCAGCAAGCCCGCCAGGCAATGGCATTCCTAAGCAATAGTCAGGCTCGTTTGGTCCTGGTTCCTCATCAATCCAACGTGAATAAAGTGTTGTATTTACACGATCACCAAGCTTAAAGCGTGTAACACCTTCACCTACAGCAACGACCGTACCCACAGCATCAGATACAGGAATAAGTGGCTTTGGCACTAGATGAGGTTCATAAAAACCATCGACAATCGCTTTATCACGATAGTTTAAAGACACCGCACCGACTTTAATCAGTAATTCACCTGCCTGAGGTGTTGGAGTCTCTACTTCCTCTAATTTTAAATTTTCTAAGCCAAAATCTTTAAGTAACCAAGCTTTCATAATTTTATCCTAAGCAGATTTAATTCATAGAAACATTATAATTAAGGAATTAATTTTGATTAAGATGATAAAATTCCTAACATTATGGAATTAAATTCTCGAATAGGATTGTATGGATCATCAGTTTGCCGGCATTATCGAGTTCATTACAGTGGTCGACCAAGGGAGTTTTACAAACGCTGCCGAGGTATTGGGTTTGACAGGATCTGCTGTTGGTAAAAGTATGAATAAGTTAGAAAAAAGACTCGGTATTCAGCTTTTTCACCGTACTACGAGACGTCTTGCATTAACCCCTGAAGGAGAAATATGGCTGCGAAGCTGTAGACGCCTTGTAGAAGAACTAGAAGCGACCCAGTCGTTATTGTCTCAAGAAAATAATTCACCTACAGGAAGAATCAGAATTGATTTACCAACAACCTTTGGTCGTCGCTATATCTTTCCAACGTTATTAGAAATCATTCATCGTTACCCCCAACTTGATCTTACAGTTACATTTCAAGATAGAGCAGTTGATCTGATTCAGGAGGGGATCGATTTGGTCGTAAGAATTGGTGAATTAAAAGATTCTACAGATATCATCGCCAAGTCTTTAGGTCATCAAACGCTATTGATTTGCGCTTCTCCTGATTATTTAAAAAAATACGGCACACCGCAAAGTAAAGAAGATTTAAAACATCACCAATGTTTGATTGGTTGGCGAAGTCATAGTAAAGGCTATTGGTTTTTAAGAAATACCCTCAATGAAACGGAATTACATGAAATAAATTACAATCATGAAATTCCAGATGGAGATGCCATTCTAAGTGCATGTATGTCAGGCTTAGGATTGGCACAGCTTCCGAGCTGGCTTGCTTTTGAAGCAATAAGAGATGGTAAATTGATCCCCATTCTTCCTGAAATCTCAGGCGTAAAGATTCCGATTAATATTCTTTGGCAGAAACGTTGGCATCTACAGCCTAAAATTCGAGTCGTTGTTGATGAAATTATGACTTTTATAAAGACCAATCCAAAGTTATTTAATTAAGTTAAAATTTTCTAAAATTAACATAATACACCTTATACGAAATCAACATGTAAGCCCAAAATAGAAATGTCCGGTTTAGGTACTGTACTAGCATATCTTTAGTGAGCGGATGATATTTATTATTCATTATTTAGGAATTATTAAATCCTATAAATATCATTTATTGGATTAATTTACTTTGGTACTGTACACATCATCCTCCAGTTAAAAATAAGGAACAATTATGAATAAGATGATGAATGCTCTTATCTTAGAAAATTTTGGTGATCATGAATTTACACGTGTAGAACTCCCTATACCTCAACCAGAGGCTGGGCAAGTTCTAGTACGTATTCATGCTAGTGGTGTAAACCCTATTGATTATAAAATTCGTCTTGGTGAAGCACCATATGCTATGCCAGAGCTTCCTGCCGTGTTGGGAACAGATATGGCTGGGGGTGTCACTGCTGTTGGTGAAGGGGTCACCCACTTCAACGTCGGAGATGAAGTTTACGGTCTGATTGGTGGCGTTCGTGGTCTTCAAGGATCTTTAGCAGAATATGTTGTAGCAGATGCTGATCTGATCGCATTAAAGCCACGAAATATCTCTATGCGCGAGGCAGCAGTACTACCATTGACGTTCCTCACCGCTTGGGAAGGTTTAGTGGATAATGCGAAGGTCCAACCAGGGCAAACTGTACTGGTTCAGGGTGGTGCTGGTGGCGTTGGTTATATGGTTGTTCAGCTTGCAAAAGCACTTGATGCAAATGTTTGGGCGACTGGTCGTACAGCTGATCAATCACTGATTTCAGAACTCGGTGCAACACCTCTCGATTACACAACAGCATCTTCCGATGACATTATTGCTGCAAGCCCTGAGGGTCAAGGTTTTAACATTGTTTACGACACTGTGGGTGGTCCAGTACTCGATGCTTCACTTTCCATGACAACTCACTATGGCCACATTACCAGCTGTGCTGCATTTGGTAATCATAATTTAGCGAGTTCATCTCTACGGTGTGCCACAGTGTCTGGCGTATTCGTCCTAATGCCGATGTTAACAGGCAATCGCCGTGCTCATCATGGTGATATCCTTAAGATCGCTACTCGTCTTGTTGAGGAAGGTAAACTGCGTCCTATTGTTGATCCTCGTCATTTTACTCTAGACCAAGCGATTGAGGCTCATGATGCTGTTCAAGATCGCTCTGCCAATATTAAGGTAGTTATAGATGTCATTTAATGCACTTCAGGCCAAGACTTGGCGCTTCAATAGTATTGGAGATACAGATGTTCTGACATTAGAAACACTTCCTGTTGCTTTACCAGCCGCAGGAGAAGTTCTAATCCAGATGAAAACGATCGGACTCAACCGGGCTGATGTAATGTTTCGGCGTGGTACTTATATTCAAAAGGCAGTATTCCCTTCTCGTCTGGGATATGAGGGAGCAGGCGTAGTTCTGGCGATAGGTGAAGGTGTACGCCAATTTTCTCCAGGAGATGCAGTATCGATTCTTCCGACTGACAATCTAGCCAAATATGGGACATATGCGGACAAGCTTCTGATTCCAGAAACTTTTTTAGTTCACAAACCCGATAGTTTAAGCTGGGAAGAAGCTTCTTCAATCTGGATGCAGTATTTGACGGCTTGGGGTGGTGTAATCCATGCTGGTGGAGTTTCGAAAGGAAAAACGATCTTGATCACAGCAGCTTCAAGTAGCGTAGGACTAGCTGCGATACAGATCGCTGAAGCAGCCGGTGCTAAGGTCATTGCAAGTACACAAACGACAGAGAAAAAGCAACGTTTACTGGATCTCGGTGTTAAAAATGTTATAGCCAGTGAAGATGAACCAGATTTGTATGAGGCGCTTGTTTCACGTTTGGGGGGAGAACATCTTGATGTCGCCTTCGATGCTGTAGGAGGGCCGCATATTGAACAGATTGCAAAAGCGATGTCGGTAGGAGGAACGATGGTTATGCATGGTGCGCTTAGCCCGGAGATCACACCATTTCCCCTTAAAGTTGCATTACGCAAGAGCTTAACCATGCGAGGTTTTTTGTTCCTTGAGGTTCTGCATGACCCTGTTCTAAGGGAGCAAGCCAGACGATTTATTCTTAGCAGTATAGGTGCAGGATATCTTCGTCCAGTGATCGACCGTTGCTTTAACTTTGAGGACATGCATGACGCTCAGCGCTATCTTGAATCAAATCAGCAAATAGGAAAAATTGTAGTTACTCTGAATACATGATGGTCTTATCTGATTTCTACTTTCTAGAAATAAGGTTAGTTCCATCTGATTCAAGTTTCTATATGGCCCAGCACTTCCACTAAGTAATCAAACAATGCTCGGATTCGCAAAGGTGTCGGGCCCCGCTGTGGACGATATAAATACAGGCGCCAAACAGGAGAGGTTTCCTCATGAAGTATCTGAATGAGCTTACCACTCCTAAGCCACGGCAAAACTAGAAATCCAGGCATGTGTCCGAATCCAACTCCAGCGAGAATCGCTTGAAATTCAGCTTCTAGATCATCTGTAATAAAACGGGGCTTTGATGGCGTAAAGCTTCGACTTTCGGTGAATGTCCATGGCCAGTAACGTCCTGTTTTATGATCGACTAATGCTGTTAGAGGGTATTTATCTAGGTCAATAATTTTTTTGGGCATTCCAACCTTATCAATTAACTCTGGCGTACCCACAGAATAAAAGTTCACTTTCGCCAATTCCCTTGCCACATATCGATTGTCCGGCAAAAATCCAAATCTGATCCCGATATCTATTCGCTCATCGATCACATCCGAGTGTGAATCGGTTAGCACACAATCCACGACAATATCTGGATAACGTGTGGCAAATTCTGCTAGTGCGGGTACTACCAATTTGCGCCCTAACACAGACGACACAGTAAGACGGACAGTCCCACGCATTTCATCTCGTTTTTCCTTGGTGTCTTTTACGAACAAAGCATCGATCGATCCCACCGCAAAACGTGCTTGCTTTGCCAAACGCTCACCATCAGCGGTAATTTTAATTTGTCGAGTACTCCTGTAAAACAGAATCTCTCCGCGCTGCTCTTCTAGTTCTTTTATTGCCCGTGTCACTGCCTGTGGGGAAATACCCAGCTGAGTTGCTGCCTCTTTAAAATTTCGAGACTCTGATGCGACACAAAAGATACGCATCATTTCCAATTTGTTATGCATGTCCAATCCTGTGTTATGGCAATTATTCCGTAAATAGGAATTCTGAAAGATAATATTATTCATTTATTATACCTAACAAGGCTGTAATACTTAACCCATCAAATATGATTGACAGATAGGTTGAAGGTTACTTGTATGAATAATATAGAAAATAAAGTTGTTGTTATCACTGGTGCAAGTAGTGGTTTAGGTGAAGCTACTGCTCGCTTCCTTGCTAAAAAAGGTGCAAAGGTTGTACTTGGTGCTAGACGTACTGAAAAATTAGAGGCTATTGTTCAGGATATTCGTGCTGAAGGTGGTCAAGCTGAATTTATTGGTATGGATATAACCAAACCACATGAAGTACAAGCACTTATTGAAAAGGCATTAAGCGCATTTGGTCAAATCGATGTATTGGTAAACAATGCTGGATTAATGTCTATTGCACCATTAAGTGAGCTAAAAGTTGATGAATGGGATCGTATGATCGATATTAATATTAAAGGTGTTCTTTATGGTATAGCAGCTGCCCTACCTGTTTTCCAAAAACAAAACTTTGGACACTTTATTAATCTCGCATCTGTTGCAGGGATAAAAGTATTTAGTCCAGGAGGTACTGTTTATAGCGGTACTAAGTTTGCTGTAAGAGCCATCTCTGAAGGACTTCGTCATGAAGTTGGGGGAACAATTAGAACGACGACTATTGAGCCTGGTGCAGTTGAGTCAGAACTAAAATTTGGTTCTTCTCATAAAGAAAGTTCAGAGTTTGTTACTGATTTCTACAAACAAGCTATACCAGCTGACTCAGTCGCTCGAGCAATTGCTTATGCAATTGAGCAGCCTGCGGATGTAGATATTAATGAAATTGTTTTACGCCCAACGAGCCAAGAGTTTTAATAATTGAATAAAAAAAATGGGAGCACCTCGCTCCCATTTTTACTATATTTTTAAAGTTAAGGACAAATCTATGAAAGCCGTATCGTATGTTATAAATAACCATGATGATTTTAAAAATTCATTGGTAGATATTGAAAAAGCAAAGCCTACGCTTAAGGAGCGTGATGTACTGGTAAAAGTTCAGGCAATCTCTGTGAATCCAGTTGATACCAAAGTGAGAAAAAATTCGTCTGAAGCAAATAATCGTATTTTAGGTTGGGATGCCGTTGGGGAAATTATCGAAGTTGGCTCAAAAGTTACCTCGTTTAAAGTAGGAGATTCTGTTTGGTATGCTGGCAATTTAACCCGAGATGGTAGTAATGCTGAGTTTCAAGCAGTCGATGAACGAATTATCAGTCTTAAACCAATTACAGTATCTAATGCAGAAGCAGCAGCATTGCCATTAACTGCAATAACGGCATGGGAAATGCTGTTTGATCGGTTTCAAATTTCAGAAACAGAAGTTGGCAGTATTTTAATTATTGGTGGTGCAGGCGGTGTAGGTTCAATTGCTATCCAACTCCTAAAAGCAAAAACAAATCTGAGCGTTATAGCAACAGCTTCACGTGAAGAAACGAAATCTTGGGTGGAATCACTTGGTGCCGACCATGTCATTGATCATAGCAAAGATTTAAATGTACAAATCGAGACACTAGGCATTGAAAAACCAAAATATGTATTCTCTACAAATCATACAGAAACGTATATCAAGCAAATAGTTTCTCTGATTGCACCACAAGCCAAGCTTGGATTGATCGATGATCCACAAGCATTTGATATTATGCCGTTTAAGACTAAATCTATTTCTATCCATTGGGAGTTGATGTTCACCCGTTCAATGTATGAAACCGATGATATTGAAAAGCAAGGTAATCTATTGCAACAGGTTGCCCAATTAGTTGACCAGCAAAAAATTAGAAGTACCCTCAACCAAAATCTAGGAAAAATTAACGCTGCAAACTTGGAGAAGGCGCATAAGTTGCTTGAATCAGGCAAGTCAAAAGGCAAAATTGTACTAGAAAACTTCTAAAACAAATTCAAGGTGAAATAATGACTATTTCAATAATTGCGAACTTTAAGGCAAAATCAGATCAAAAAGAGACGTTAGAAGCGCTTTTAAAAAGTGTAATAGAGCTTACGCTTCAAGAAGAAGGATGCTTGAAATATGAGCTTTATATTAGCGAAAATGACTCGAGTAGATATTTCTTCTTAGAAGAATGGCGTAGCAGGGAGGATTTAGATATCCATATAGCCTCTGATTATATTCAAAGTTTATTTGGTAATATCCAATCGCTAATTGAATCAAGTGATATTATAGAAATCAAAAAAATATAGCTGTATTCGGACATTATGATGAAGTATTCTTCAAATTAACATAGAGACTTAGAAAGCTAACATAAAAATTGTAGCTATAAGCTCCTGTTTTTTAATATTTTTTTAATTTTTTAGTAGTAACCTAGGCTTCAACAAATTATGCCCCTAAGGGGAGCCACCAATACCCTGCATTTTGACAACAATGTCATCGTTTAGAGGCAGGAAATTTACGAGCATCAGTCGGTACGACTGGTGATTCATATGATATTGCTTTGGCTGAAACGGTGAATGGCTTATACAAAACAGAGGTGATTGAATATTTAAAAGCAGATTGGCAAGGTTTAGAAGATGTACAACTTGCGACACTAAACTGGGTAATCGAGAATAAGCGAATTCCTATTCCTGAACACGTAGAGCCTTAACCGGAAAAAAGAGGCTTTGGGAGCCGATTCTTTAAGCCGTATGGCTGATCTGATTGTTCACCTTGGCTTATTAAAACCGTGGAACATTGATCAAATAGTAAGCGTGGAACATAAAAAATCATTAAAAAAGCCCATTCGAGGGTAAATGAGCTTTTTAATAGTATATAAAAAATTGATTTTTAAAGGAATAAAAATAGCATTTCGTATAAGAGTTTTTATGTTAAATAGGACTAAAAATATACTCTAATTTTAGAGTTCTCTTTTAGGTATGATGTAAAAACATACAAGCCTAAGAGTTTAATTTAAAGGTTAAGAATTGAATAAATTAGTAAATATTTTTATGGCTTTAGGAGTTTGCCTTTCAATGGAAACATTTGCAGAACCTGTTTTTTCTAATGATTTATTAGCGAAAGCAGAAAGTGGAGATACTTCTGCCCAGTTAGAATTAGCTGAGATTTATCTATATGGTCATGGTGTTGATTCAGATGAAAATCAAGCTGAAATTTGGGCTATTAAATCAGCTGAAAATGGAAATGTAGCAGCAATGTTTTGGTTAGCTGATGGATATGTTACCTATGCTAGATTAATAGAGGATGATGACAAAAACGATTCTTTAGAACATTTCCAAAAAGCTTTTAAGTGGTTTCAGAAAGCTTCAGAAAATGGTCATTCTGAATCAATGGTTGAGTTAGCTGACCTATATACTCGCGCAGATAGCGGAATAGAAGTTAATATTAAGAAAGCTTTAGAACTTCGTGAAAAGGCTGCAAAGTTAGGTAATAAGAAAGCAATGCGAAGTCTTTCCGTTATGTATCGTGATGGTATAGGCATTCCTAAAAATACTGATTTAGCTCAAAGTTGGTGGGATAAGTCTGAAAATTAGTCTTAAGACTTCCTAAAATTAACATAATGGCGGTTACACGAAGCAAAAAACGTAGGAAATTGGCTCAGGCTTTGTATAACTCGTATTATGTTAATTTTAGTAAAAGTTAAGGATTTTTAAGAGTTTAATAAATGAATAGTGTTCATGAAATTATAGCAAAAATACATAATGAATGGGAGATTGAACCTAAGAAAGCTATTCAGAGAGGTATGGAATGTCCCTTTCCTTTGCAGTGTTCATTAAACCTAAAAAGCAAAATTTACTCACAAATACCCCAAGTACTTTTACCAAAAGTATTAGAGGATTTTTATACAGTATCTAATGGTGCAGATCTATTTAAAGATCAAGAATACGGACAATGGGGCTTAAAATTATATTCTATTGAGGAAGTAATTTTTGCTTCAAAAATTTATAAAATTAATCGTAATAATGACGCTCTTCAAAGTGACTTAATTATTGGAGAATTCTATGGAGATTCAGACTTATTGTTAGTTCGATGTGATCCTAATAGTGATGATTACGGCTCTATTTTTGTTGTCTTACCTATAGATCAAAGACAAGATTGGTACATTGTTGCTAATACTTTTCAAGAATTCATTAGTAAATTTTATGAAACTCAGGGTGATAAATTCTGGGAACCTTAAAATTATATGGCGGACATAAGCTCTATTTAACTTATGTTCACCTAAAATTTATTTAATTATCATAAAAATAGTATCATTTTTTGAATTTCATATAACGCGTATTATGTTAATTTTAGAAAATCTATACAGTTCCTATTAATAAAATTTAGATATTTCTAATGGATAAAAACAGTATAATAATTAAAAGAAATTTAAAGAGTGCAATATATGTTTGGTATTTTTTCTTCTAAAAAGCAAAACTCCTTAAAAAACCCTGTTTACTTAGAAAAATTCATAAATAATGCCTACTTAGAATTAAGTAATAGTATTAAATCACCCAATGAGCTTTATCTTTTTTTAATTGAGGAACTTTGTGGAGCATCACAAGGGAACAATGATGGAAAACAACTAGTAGATTTTTCACAATTTCATGAAATTGAATATAGGAATGCATTAAATAAAGAATCTGCAATGGACTTACCTAATAGCCCACTATCAATATTAAATAATAGTGTCAGCCCCCAGTTGATTAAGGAGTTAGGAATAGATGAGGCTGTAAAAATAAGATGTACGCTTATAAAAAGGTTAATAGAGGCAAATCAAAACACATTAAATAGTAGCCGTTTAACTTTTGCAAAAAGCTACATTCAGGTTGGAAGTTCTTATCTTCCAGAAGGTGAAATTCAAGCATGGTTTGATGTCATTAACTCAATACAAGGAGCTAGTAAAAAAACTATCCTAGAACCCGATGATTTAACAAAAATTATTACTCCTTCAAACCATACAGCACAAGGAAAGTACTATGACATGTTCAAAGACCTTGAGGATTATTTAAGTAGCTTATATGAACAGCCATCACATAGTACTTTTATGCCCTTACTTTACGCTCTTCGTATCGCTTATGCTGGCATGTATTCTCAAGGAATATGTTCAAAAGCTGACTTTGATGCTGTTGATCAAGGCTTTTTTAATAGAGTCATTCTAATCGGCCAATCTATTTCTAGAGAAGAGCAAGTCTCTTTTCAAGAATCATCATTAGATAAAGCACTAGAGTGGATCAATAAATATTATATTGTTATAGACAGACAGACTTCTTCACATTTAGTGAATACAGCTAAATCAGGCTTGTAAGATAGTAGTCTATAATTTACATAAGCGCTTATATTTAAGATAAAGTTTTTACTATTTCCTAGCTATAAAAACTAAAATCCATACCTCGATCTTGCTTAGATCGAGGTTTGCTCAGCTACTTTTACTGTTCTATATCGTTTTTTAGTAAAAATATCTAAAATTTCATCATTTAACATAATGGCTGTTATAAAAACTAGCTATGTAATGCAATTCGCATTACAATATCCCCATACATTCAATAAATGGGAAAAAAATAATGGCTACTGTTAACTTCAGGGTTGATGAAGCCCTTAAAGAAAAATCTTATTCAGTTCTTAGAGAACAAGGTATTGCACCTACTGAGTTTTTTACAAATGTCCTTGAATACATTGCAGCGACTGGGAAACTCCCTGTACAAAAAGCTTTACTCTCAGAAGAGGATACCGAGCTATTAGCGATTGTTCGTAAACGTATGAATGATCCTAAAGAAATGTTCGAGGAAATTACTTTAGATGACTTATAAGCTTTTACGTAATAAGGACTTCACAGCTGAATGGGAAAAGCTTCCTAGTGCTATAAGAGATCAATTTAAGAAGAAACTCGCCAAGGTCATAGAGCAGCCACATATTCCCAAGAATATGCTTAGAGGTGATCTCACGGGATGTTATAAAATTAAATTACTAAAGACTGGAGTTCGACTGGTCTATCAAGTCAAAGATGATCAGGTAGTTATCTTGCTCATCACCGTTGGGAAACGAGCTGACAGCATAGTTTATGACGAAGCAAAAAAACGCATTAAAGACTAAAAATGGGAGCTTCAAGCTCCCATTTTTGACCTCGTATAAGGTGTATTATGTTAATTTTTAGTTAATATAAAATTTAGATAGCTTCTGCAACTAATTTTAAAGCTGATTTAATTTTTTGCTTATTCTCATACATTTTTTTGTCAGCTTGTTCTGCTGCAAAATATAGCCCAATACTGGGATGCCTCCTACAAGGCAAGACATCTGATCGAGAAATTTTTTACCAAGCTCAAGCAGTATCGTGCTATTGCCACACGCTATGATAAATTGGCTCAAAACTTTTTATCAGCGATCTACCAGGCTTAATTGATAACACGCCCTAAATATTTCTAGAATATTCTCTTAAAATCTCCTACACCCTAATTTTATCTTCATATATAGTTTTCTCTATCACTTCATTGATCTCTTCATTCGTCCACTTTTGAAACTGATGTGTGCTGAGAAAACAGGAGGTTTTAACTTGGTAAACTATAGACACTCATCAGGAGTTTACCATGAGCAAGAAACAGAAGACTTACACCGCAGAATTTAAAGTTGAAGCAATAAAATTGATTGAAGCCAATCAAGGCAATGTATCGGAAACAGCCAGACAACTTGGCATTTCAATGCAAACTCTTTCAAATTGGAATAATAAAGCAAAGACTGGCACCTTAGCAGGCACTAAACAATATTCACCTGATCTAAATGCCTTACTCGAAGAAAATAAAAAGCTCAAACAACAGCTCAAAACAGCTGAAATGGAACGTGAATTTCTAAAAAAGGCAGCAGCGTACTTTGCGAAAGAAAGTCAGTAAGGTACGCCTATATGAAACAGCAAAGATATTTATTCCCGATTAGCTTTATGGCTAGATTACTTCACGTTTCAGTGTCACGATTTTATGATTGGCTAAAACGAGGCATGAATAAAAGATTGGTTCAGCGAAATCAACAGACAAT
>NZ_JFXL01000032.1:0-17639 GCF_000588255.1 Acinetobacter sp. 1424608 | reverse complement strand
TTTTTTTAGATCGATGGGTGGTTCTGTTGGAGCTTTTGATTGATCGAAAGCTTGCGAGGAAGCTGAAATCAGTTGATTTTTCCAGTCGATAATTTGGTTTTGATGAACATCAAATTCAGCACTCAATTCAGCAAGTGTTTTTTCTGCTTTAATCGCAGCAAGTGCTACCTTAGCTTTAAAATCATTTGAATGATTTCTTCTTGGTCTACGTGCCATAAAATACTCCATATATTGATGTTTATAACATCATTTGGGGAGCAAAATATCACTTATAAGTGTTGTTCAAATTTCCTGATCCACCTCTAACCATTCAATAATTCAAATAAAATGTATTTCAACACTTGCATGCACAATTTCTTCATGGATAGAGAGTGCCTGTTTCACTACATCTGGTGTTAAATCTACACCTGTACTCTCTAAAGCCAAGATGCAAGAAAACTTGCCTCTACCAACTTTCCAAACATGTAAATCAGTAATATTAACTTGAGGAAATTCCTCTATAACCTCTTTGATTTCATCAACCACAGGGTGAGACATTTCTGCATCGAGTAGTGTCTTTCCTGTCTCATTTAATAATCCCCATGACCATTTAGCGACAAGAATAGCTCCAACTACACCTAATAGTGCATCTAAGAAACTCCAACCAAAATATTTCCCCGCAAACAATGCAACAATTGCCAATACAGAAGTAACCGCATCAGCTACTACATGCAGAAACGCCGCCTTTTGATTTAAGTCATGATGATCGTGGTGGTGGTCGTGTTCATGGTGATGATCATGCTCGTGGTGATGGTGGTGGCCTCCGTCATGTAATAACCATGCACAAACCAAGTTTACCAATAAACCAACAATTGCAATTGGTATTGCCTCATTGTAATGAATATTCACGGGATTCATTAATCGATCGATAGATTGAATACCCATTAAAAGTGCTACAACCATAAGTAAAATAGCACTACTGTACCCTGCTAGAATCTCAATTTTCCAAGTACCAAAACTAAATCGCTGATCATGAGCATAATGTCGGGCCATTCGATATGCGAAATAAGCTAAGCCGAGAGCAACCATATGTGAACTCATATGCCAGCCATCTGCGAGTAAGGCCATCGAATTAAAAATCCATCCCCCCAATATCTCTAGTACCATCATGATTGCTGTAAGAATTGTCGCAATCAGTATTTTCTTTTGTGCTAAAGGATTTCCTTCATCGAATTGATGAGAATGACGACGATCTAAGTTACTATGAAGTTGCATAAATTTTATCTTTCCAAGATACTCCCCCCAGTATATATTTTTTTTAGGAAAAATCATGTCTCATTTGCATCAAGATAAAAAAATACTTAATCGCATCAAGCGGATTCAAGGACAGGTTACTTCTGTTGAAAAGTCATTATTAACACCTGAAAGCTCTTGTCTTGAAGTATTACAACAAGTTGCAGCAATTAAAGGTGCTGTTAATGGGTTAATGCAGCAACTTCTTGAACAACATTTAAGAGAACATGTATTGAAAGGGGATCAAAATTTTGATGAAGAAGAAATGAAACAGTACTTATTATTATTAGATCGTTATTCAAAATGAGTAGAACAAAATGTTCTACTCATTTTTATTATTAATGGCAGTGACGATCCCCTGTCTTGCTATTCGTGTGGCAGCCTGAAGAATCAGTACCACCTGAATGAGCAAAAGCATTTGTTACCGCAAGCCCCATTAAACATACCAAGATTAGTTTTTTCATGTTGTTCCCCTTTTTTTATTGAACAATAAAATAAGCTTATAATTGTACAACAAACAAACGGAATCTTTCTAAGTCATTAGTCGAAAAAGAGTTATTTAGGCCACTTTTCATGATAGTCATCAATAATATATTCATGGACGTGTACTCCATTGATTCGATGCTGCTGCAAATGCTCATGATCTGGAGGTAAATCATCATGACTGTGGGGTAAAAGAGCCTCATCCTGTGATGGCCACAAACGCATTGCAAGTAATAAAGAAATCGTTGCAATCACTGCCATCGGTATAAAAGTTTGTAATGTTCCTATGTTAGTAGTGAGCCATCCAACCAAGGGATAAGTCACTAACCAGCAAGCATGTGAAAACGCAAATTGCGCTGCGAATAGAGAGGTCCTACTCTCACTCGATGCAGATTTTCGAATCAAACGGCCTGTAGGTGTTTGTGAAACAGAATATCCAATACCAAGCACAAACCAAAGTACAAGCAAACCATTATAAGATGTAATGAAATAACCACTTAACAGCCCAATTACAAGAATTGTTGTTCCCGTCAACATCACTGATCGATCTGGGAACTTATCCAATATCTTAGGCAAAATGAAAGCCGAAAGCATTGAACCAAATCCAAATAAACCAAAAGCCCAAGTAGTCGCATTTTCAGTTAGCTTAAATGTCGATTGAACCAATACCACGGTATTTACAATCACTACAGCGCTTGCTGACGCAATTGCTAAATTGAGAGCAAGCAATGCTTTAAGTCTAGGCGTATTAAAATAAATTTTAGCTCCCTGCTTAATACGGCTATAAACACCTCTAAACGCAGGTACTTTGGCAACTGGTAATTTCGCACTTACCACAAACAAAGCAGAACCGATAAAACCTAATACCGTTCCCAAAAATAAGTTGTGATAACTCATCAAAGTTAATAAAAATGCCGCGAGCATCGGACTAATAATATTTTCTAAATCATAGGCCAATCGTGATAATGATAGCGCATTGGTATAGTCTTTTTCTTCAGGTAAAACATCTGGAATCATTGCCTGAAATGTTGGTGTAAATGCAGCAGAAGCAGATTGCAAAATAAAAATGAGAATATAAATTTGCCAAATTTGTGTCACAAACGGTAGACACAATGCTGTTAATGCTCGAATAACATCTAGCCCAACCAATACTTTTTTTCTTGGTAATCGCTCAGCAAATGCAGATGCTATAGGCGCTACACCGATATAAGCAATCATCTTAATTGCCAATGCAATACCAAGAACTTGGGCTGCTTCCCCCTTTGCAATATCGTACGCCTGTAAAGCTAGGGCGATTGTGATTAACCCCGTTCCGATTAGCGCTATTACTTGGGCCAAAAACAAATGCCGATATGTTGTGTTTTTTAGTACTTCTAGCATCTTATGGATTCCTTTTAGAACCTGACTTCTTTAGCAATTGAATCTCCTTGGAATATTATTCCAAGGAGATTGATCAAAACTTAAAAGACTTTCTTCATTTCACTAAACTGCCCTTCTACAAGTAGAGTTACAGTCACTGGATTTTCCGTACGGTTACGCCAGAACCAACCATGCTTGCCATCAAAAGCTGCCTTTAAGACACCCTGCTGAGTTGTTTCATTCTTTCCTTTTCCATAGCCATGATAGAACCCTTTAGGAGCGTTCACTGGATCACCATGGGTATCATAATTAAGACCACCTCCAACAGCTTTCCAGTCAAAGTTGACACTTGCACTTTGTGGCATCGTCAGTTTCACTTCGGTTGCTTGGCCCGGTTTAAGCTCAATACTAATGCTCTCTTTATTAATAGCAGGCATAATCATTTGAGCATTATCAGTTGCCGTTTGAGTCGAAGTTTCTACTGATATTTGTTCAACACTATTCACTGCCTGTGCAGCATTGATACCATTTTCTGACTCTTCAGTTAGTGATTGTTTGATTTCTCCCATTTTCGTTAAACCAAGCACTTTACCCATACCTGTCGGATCAATTGCATACTCCGCAGGCATGACACAGGTAACTAGCACAATAACGGCACTTACGGCAGCAATTGCTGTTGATTTAATTAACTTTTTTGATGAAGGTAATTCGATATCTTTTGGAATTTCAGCGTTATACATAATTTAGATCCTTATTGAGTAATGAAGCCAGTAAGTTGATAGCCAACAAGTAAAAAACCGAGGAACATGAGGAAGACATTGCTTTGATAAGCTGTTTTAAAGAAATAAGGTGTCTTTCTCCAAAACGTCATTAATAACAAGATGATGCACAGAGCCATAAACTGGCCTAATTCAACCCCAATATTGAATGAGATTAAATTTGCCAACAGTCCATCACTCGGAACTTCATATTCCTGAATTTTTACTGCGAGTCCAAAACCATGAATCAGACCAAAAATTAAAGTCGCGATTTTCGTGTTTGGTTGAAAACCAAACCAACGCTGATAAGCCCCCAAGTTATCTAGAGCCTTATAAACAATCGAAAAACCAATGATTGCATCAATGATGTAGGCGTTTATCGAGATATTGTAATAAACACCCACCAGCATCGTAATCGAATGCCCAAGTGAAAATAGGCTGACGTAAAAGCCGATATCTTTCATTCGGTATAAGAAGAAGATAATGCCAACAAGAAATAGTAAATGGTCATATCCAGTGACCATATGCTTCGCACCCAAATAGATGAATGGAATCACATGAATGCCATAAATTTCTTGAATATAGCCCTTATCACCTTCCGCTACTCCATGAGCAAAAAGTGTAGGGCTTACCAATGTAATGAATAAAGCAAGTAATAGCTTTATGTAAGCACTTAATTTCACAATGTGTGAAGCAATAATTTGCATGTATATCAAACTCCAAAATTTAAAATGAATTGAAAATCCATTAACTTTTTGGGCGGTTTAAAAATACGACTCACCATCAGATAAACATATTCTTTTGACCAATCTAAAATCGAAATCCCTTTTAAGAGATGAGCTAAAGCGGCCGATTTAAGTACGTCATAGCCAACAAAATGTTCATAGTAATTATCTTGGTGACTATGTGAATGTTGTTGGCTTATCTCATGATGGTGAGAGTTAATTGCATCAATTGAAACGTGTCTCTGAAATTCATTTTCAGTTACATGCTCTTTAAAGTGCAAACATAAAGCGAGACTGATCATGCAGACTAGCAACATCATCACAAATTTGTTTTGTTTATCTCGCAATATATTTGTCATTAAAGATGCCCCTAAACAACCTGTTTAGCAGCTTCGTTTGATTTTCTTGACCTACCTTGGTTAAACCACACATATAAGGTTGGCAAAATAATCAAAGTCAGTAAGGTTGATGAAATAATCCCACCAATAACAACAGTTGCAATTGGGCGCTGAACTTCAGAGCCAATGCCTACGTTTAAGGCCATCGGAATAAAACCTAATGAAGCGACTAAAGCTGTAATCAACACGGGACGGAGTCTTTCCATTGCACCATGTTTCACTGCATCAATGACACTTTCACCTTGAACTCTAAGTCGCTGAATGGCTGAAACAAGAACCAAACCATTCAGCACAGCAACACCCGATAAGGCAATGAAACCCACAGCCGCAGAAATTGAGAATGGAATATCACGTAGTGCTAAAGCAATCACACCACCTGTTAGTGCAAATGGCACACCTGTGAATACCAAGATACTGTTTCTAACATTACCTAAAGCCATATAGATCATGGCAAAGATCAGAATTAAAGCAATCGGTACTACAACCATAAGACGATTTGAAGCAGATTCCATTTGCTCAAACGTACCGCCCCAAGTCAGCCAATAACCATCTGGTAATTTAAAATCAGCATTCAGCTTAGATTGTGCTTCTGAAATGTAACTACCAATATCAGTTCCACGAACATTTGCTGTAATGACGATACGCCGTTTACCATTTTCGCGAGAAATCTGGTTTGGTCCTTGAACGTTTTTTAACTCGATCAATTCTGATAAAAGAACACTCGAACCATCAGCTAAGCTCACAGGAATCTGATACAGCTTTTCTAGATCTGTTACCGAGTTTTGATCCATACGTACCACAATGTCGAACTTTCGATCTCCTTCAAACACCTTACCTACTGTCTCACCTGTGATTAGGCTAGAAACCTGTTTTTGTACATCCTCTGCATCAAGCCCATAGTTGGCAATCATGTCTTTTTTCAGCTCAACAGAAACCATGGGTAAACCAGACATCTGTTCGACTTTAAGATCAGCAGTACCTTTGACTCCCTCTAAAATCTTAGCGGCAGCGTTTGCTGATTCAAGCAACTGCTCTAAATCATCACCATAAATTTTTACGGCAACATCTGTTCGGACACCTGAAATAAGTTCGTTAAAACGCATTTGAATCGGCTGTGTAAACTCATAATTGTTTCCATATACGCCTTTAGATACGCGTTCAATTTCAGCAACAACCGCAGACTTTTCCTTATCAGGATTAGGCCACTGACTACGAGGTTTCAGCATGACAAAGTTATCTGCTACGTTAGGTGGAACAGGATCAGTCGCAATTTCAGCAGTCCCCACTTTGGCAAAAATAGTCTGAACTTCTGGAATTTTCTTAATCTCTTTTTCTAACGTGTATTGCATTTCAATTGCTTGAGTCAACGACGTACCAGGGATACGCAAGGCATGTAGTGCTACATCTCCCTCATCCAAGGAAGGTATAAACTCTGAGCCTAAACGAGTCGAAAGACTTGCACTAAAAACAAAGAAAATAGAGACAAAAGCGATTAGCAAATATCTGTGATTTAAAGACCAATCTAGAATTGGGTTATAAAATCTTTTGATGCCATGGACGATTTTTGACTCTTCTTCTTTAATTTCACCAGTAGTGACCAATGCCACCATTGCAGGGACAAACGTAATTGAAAGAATCATTGCTGCCACTAAAGCCATAACCACTGTTGCAGCCATTGGTGTAAACATCTTTCCTTCAACACCAGTCAGAGTCATTACAGGTAGATACACCAAGATAATGATCAATTGACCATAGAGAATCGCTTTGCGGGATTCTTTAGTCGCCTCAAACACAGTCGTAAAGCGTTCTTGCCTTGTTAAAACTCGCCCAAGCTCTTTTTGTTTAATTGCCAACTTTGCTAAGGAGGCCTCAACAATTACAACAGCACCATCTACAATAATCCCGAAATCTAGTGCCCCAAGACTCATAAGGTTTGCACTAATTTTCTGGTTCACCATACCTGTGATTGTCATCAGCATGGATAAAGGAATGACCAAAGCGGTAATCAGCGCAGCACGGAAGTGACCAAGAAATACAAACAGAACAACGATTACCAGAATCGCACCTTCTAAAAGATTCTTTTTCACCGTCTGTATCGTTGCATCAACCAAAGTTGTACGGTTATAGACAGCTTTTGCTTCCACACCTTCTGGTAATGATTTTTGAACCTGTTGTAGCTTTTGATCAACAGCGTGAGCAACATTTCGTGAGTTCTCACCAATAAGCATGAATGCTGTACCCAGTACAATTTCTTGCCCATCTTTAGTTGCAGCACCTGTACGTAATTCGTGACCAATAGATATTTTGGCAACATCTTTCAATCTGAGGATATAACCATTGCTCGTCGTAATCGGGATATTCTGGACTTGCTCAATCGAGTTAATTTGAGAATCAGAACGAATTAAATACTGTTCACCATTTTTCTCAATATACCCCGAGCCTTTATTCATGCTGTTCTTAGAGATAGCCTCTAAAATTGTCTTCTGATCCAGCCCTATGCTACGTAAATAAGCATAATCAGGTTGAACTACAAATTGTTTGAGATAACCACCAATGGTATTGATTTCATTAACACCCTCTACATTTCGAAGCTGAGGTTTAATCACCCAGTCTTGTAAGGTGCGTAATTCCGTTGGTGAAAGTGGATTAGGATTGTTCTTGGCATTTTCAACGGTATACATGAAGATTTCGCCAAGTCCTGTAGAAACAGGCCCCATAGAAGTTGCAATTCCAACGGGAAGATTTGGTGTCACTCCTTGTAGCTTCTCATTGACTAATTGTCGGGCAAAATAAATATCCGTCCCTTCTTTGAAAATTGCCGTTACTTGAGATAGACCATATCGAGATACGGAGCGTGTATAGTCTAAATTTGGAATACCTGCCAAAGCAGTTTCAATGGGATAGGTCACTTGAGACTCCATCTCCATTGGAGAGAGTCCTTGAGCTTCACTATTAATCTGGACTTGTACATTCGTAATATCAGGGACTGCATCAATCGGTAACTTGAAATAGTTATAAACCCCTAATGCACCAACAAATAAAAATACGATAAGTACAAGCCAACGATTCTTAATCGAGAGCTTAACAATCTGGTCAAACATAGTCGCTACTCCCCTTAGTGGTCATGAGTAGCGCCAGATTTCCCTAGCTCTGCTTTTAAAAGATATGAATTTCCAGCGGCATAAACCTGTCCTACGCGTAATCCAGATTTAACTTCCACATACCCATTGTACTTTTCACCAAGCTCCAGAGGCCTAGCTTCAAAATCATTGCCAACACGAATGAATACAACATCCCAATCACGGAAGCTCTGTAGAGCATCTTCACGCACAACCATCGGCTTCAAACTTTGATTTTCAAAAATTTGGGCCGTGATTAACTGTCCTGAGCGCCACTTAAACTGGTTTGGTACTTCAATAAAGACCTGTGCTGTACGTGTCTTTGGATCAATGACATCACTGATATATTTAATTCGTCCTAAAGCTTCTTCTGTATCCACAGGGCTTTGAGGTTTAACTTTAACCTTATTGTTAGGATTTATAGCATTTAGCCTGTCAGCGGGAACATTAACAACTGCTAAAAGTTGAGAAGTATTTGCGATTTTAAAAATAGGTGTTGAAGAACTTACATTTGATCCAACAGCACCAAGGACTTCTAATATTGTTCCAGACATTGCAGCACGAACTTCAACAGTACCATTACTAGAACCACCATAAGAGTTGATTAAGTTATTCAACTCATTTGCACGAGTTTGTGCTGCGTCAAAGTCTCGTTTTGCTGAAATATAATCAATTTCAGGTGATACACGCTTTTGCCATAGCGCTCGTTCCTGTTCCATTTTTTGACGAGCAAACTGTAGGCTGTCCAAAGCAACTTTACGATCGGCATTCAAACGAATTACATCTTGGCTTTGAACTACAGCAAGTAAGTCTCCCTGACTCACCTTATCACCTAGATTACGGTAAGTTTTGATCAATGTCCCACTGGCTTTAGGCGTAATAAAGCTTTCAAAATTATCAGGAAACTTCAGTTCGCCTTTTAACTCCAAAGCATTTTCAAACATCTTTGATTCAACTTTTAAAAGCTCTAATCCACTGCTCTTAATACTACTGTCCAACATGGTGACACGGCCTTCCTTCGTATCCCATTTCCAAGTATGCTTTTTCCCTTGATAATCAACGTTTATCATCATTAAAAAGGAATGTGGCTCGTAAACAATTTCATTCCCAATTAAGTAATCACTCTCAGGTTGAAATTGAATATTTTGCTCGGCATCCAAACGTTTGATGTAGATATTTGCTGTTAAGTCTTCAGGTTTAAGTAGTTTATCTTTCAAATACCCATAAACACGGAGGTGTGGTTCCACTCCTTCCTCAAATATCTTGACCTCAGCAGAGAAATCTCCATCTCGATATAAACGACCACCGTGAGGCCCTTTCTCATCTCCAGCCACAGCTACTTTTTCTTCGGCGACCTCACCATGTGCGCTCGCTTGTGTTTTATTGCCCGATTTATACCAAGCAATTGCACATAAGACGATAAGTAAGGCAACGACACCAGTTGCAATCAATGTATTGGTTTGTTTATTCATATTCTTGCCCTTATTCTTGATCTAAATGAGTAATGTAGTTACGTTCGACATCTGCAATTTCAGTTTGCAAAGCCAACCACATATCGAATCGAGCAAGATGTTTGTCTAACCAAATTTGCTTAATATTATTGAATTCAAGTAAAGAGTTTTTCCCTGCTTGGTATCCCATTTCAGCAATTCGGAGACTCTCATTTGTTGCGGGCAAAACCGTTTGATCATATTGCTTAATCGCATCAATCAAGTTGGAAACCTCAATAGCCTTGTTTTCCAATTCAATTTTAGAATTACGATTCACAAGCACCGACTGTGTTTCTGCTTTCGTATGCTCTGCTTGAGCGATCGCAATATTGCCTTTATTTCGACTAAAAATATTGAGGGGTATTGATGTCGAAACCTGAAAGACTTTGTCATTGGTTTCTTGGTAGTTTCTAACCCCTACTCCCAAAGTAATATCTGGTATTGCTTCTTTACGAGCCAACTCAAACTGAGCTTTTTTCAGCTTTGAACTTAAAGTTGCTTCTTGCTCAGACAAACTTATTTTGTCTGTGAAATTAAAGCTTAGCGGAACCTCCAATGCACTACTGGGCAGGTTGGAAGTGAACTTAGAACATAGATTTTTCTGGAACTGAATCTTCTTCACTTCATTTTGATGGCGCAATTTCGACTCAGATGAAAGTGCTATGCTTAGTTGAGCATCGGAAGGAATTACTCGCCCGTACTTAAGACGTTCGGAAAGAACGTTAGCTTGTCTGGCATTCAATTTACTCTCAGAAGAATAAATTTCAGCACGCTGAGTAGCTACATACCAGTTCGCCATACAGATTCTTAAATCTGCTTTGAGTTCAGCCTGACGCTTTGCTATTTCGAACTGATTACGATCACCTTGAAAACTCGCAATCTGTTTTCTCAAGGAAAGTTTATTACTGAGGGGGATCTCTTGTGATAGCCCCAGCAAGGTTGTTGGGCCATCCAAATCTTTCAATTTTGAATTACCGAGATTATCCAACTCCATATTGAAAGTCGGATTAATTAATCTGCCAGCAAACTTTTGATTGATTTCATAAGCTTGCTCGGACTGCTGTAAGCTATTGAGTACAGCATCATTTGCGATTACCTGCTTTTGTAGTTCTGCATAATTCGTTTCTGCGAATACATTTGCTGCTGTTGCTACAAATCCACAGGTAAGAAATATCTGATATTTTTTAGACATGACTTTACCTATACAAAAAAATTAAAAACTATTTTTTGTATAGAAAGATCAATTACGTAGGACGATTAAATCTTTAGAGAAAGTATAAGAATTACTAAATACTAGAGGGGATCGCCGCTTTAAAAAGACTCGATAAACGGGCTTTTCAAAAAGCTGGAAAAAGAATAAAACTAGTGGAAGTGCGAAACTAAGAATAAAGATTGGATCTATGCTGAAATCACTATCAGAAGAAATTGGCTTTACTGAATGATGATAGATCGGCTCATCAAAATTCTTCCACGTATGTGCTTCTGCATCATGATCAGCAGAACTTTTTAGAGAATCATCTGAGTGCTGTAAAGACCAATGACTAGAAGCATCATCCTCTACAATGATACTCAACTCATGCTGATGTTCAATATTTTCAAGTAGAACAGGCGCCCACGCATGAACTCCCGTAATTGTTATGGTAAACAAAAACAGGACAAATGCGAGTATAAGCTTAGAAAACCTACTTGAACGCATAGTCATGAACATACTTCTGATTTGCTACCAAAATACTAAAAAGCGTTATTAAAGTAAATCCATCTCTCAAAAATTCTAGGAGTGAGTATTTTCTTATCTACAGTCCAAAATCTGCAAAAAAAAGAGTACAAGTACTCTTTTCTAACTAGGTCCATTTCAATTGAGAGCCTGCACAGAATGCTGCAACCCTTTCTGAATGTCTTGAACATGAGTTAAATCACTAAGCTGCTGACCCTGCTCTGGTTTTGGTTCATTGATATAAAACTCCTCAACAATATCCAGTCCCTCCTCACCTCCTACCTCAAATCTGGCATTACCATAACCTAGCCTTGCCACATGATCTAAAGCCTCCTGATAAAACCCTGCTGTCTTGCTTTGTCCATCGATCTGTTTGGCTGAAGTAATGGCTTCTTGTAGATTGATTCCATCACGTAAGGTTAAGTCCACGTAATAAATTGGGGTACGGTAACTTTGCGTTGTGCTTTTTCCTCGTAAGGTCAGTTGCAATGGCAAACATGAAAGTAAATCACCTGAAGCCGCATGGTAATAACGAAGCCGTGCAGCTAAGGTACGAATGCTATTGAAACCTGTAGTCCTAAAAATGAATGTACCCAACTCATCCGACTCATCTAGATTGACGTAAAGCCGCCCATAAGGCTTGCAGTGTCCACCTTGGGCCAAGGGGCATAAATCAGGTGATGGACATGGATGCTGTTCAACCCCGTTTTGTCCAAGTCGCTGACAGGTTTCACCATTACCAGTACAGATGGGCCGACCAGTTTGTCGGTCGAATAGAGTGTACTCAGCTCGCAAGTTGAGTTCAGGATCATTAAAAATCATCCGGACAGGAATGGTTCTGAGTTTCTGGTTTTGTGCCTTGGCTCTTAGCTGCTCATCCAGTGGGTGTTTCACCCAGCCATCCTTATTCTGAATTTGGCTAGTAATCGTAAATTGATCATCTTTTTCAGGCAGACGTTTACCATTCTTTTCGACCACTTTACCGATACTAATTCTGCCGAGTATTGGCGGTGTAATCGCTAAACCTTTGATCATGTTGTTTGTCCTATAAGTAAAATTTTACTGATTACCCCTTGCTATGTAAGTAAACAGAAATATGAAAAGCTACGACTTCGCAAAAACCGCCATTGTTGGTCTACCGCTCCTTCGGGAGTCGGTAGATCGGGGGTGGTTTTTTTGCGCTTTTGGGAAGAATGGATATTTCATGCATATATAGTTAGCGATATAGATGCATGGTTTTGATCGGGTCAGTCATCATTGCTATAGATTTGAAAACGTCGTGTCCCCACCTTGTTTTGTGGAAACTCATTGATTAGTTCAGGATGCATTTTCAATACAGCCTTATTATCTAAAGCAATGGAGTCTTTAGATCGTTTCCACGTCACTGAACCATTGGCAAAAGTTGCTCGTTCAGCATCTTTCATTAACATCTGAATTTGATGCTTAGTTTCATCAAAGCTGTTTTGGTGTTTTTCAATATGATGCTTTTCTTGAATCAGTTGAGCAAACAACTGATTGGCTTGTTCATTTTGACTGAGATCTTCGACACTGAGTGGAATATGTTGAGGATAGAGTTGCTGAATGGCTTTAGCTGCCGATTCACTGGCATCGACTGAAGGTGGCGTGTCATTTTCCACACACTCCCAAAAGTATCGCTCTGCATTCACAATATGTTGAATGACTGATTCACTGCGTGCCACTTTATAGATACGAGTTTCATGACCACAGATCAGCACACAAATATGCGCTGCCTTTTTGCCTGTTACAGCGAGTTGATGTTGCACCTGACACAATACGTATAAAGGCACACCATCTCGCCATAACTTTGCTCCATATTCCCCTGCGGTTTTGCATTCTAAAATCTGTACTTCCTCACTACCTACCACCGAGTAATCTAAGTTAGCCAGCATAAAATGCTTATCCTCATCAGGATGTTGTAGTACGGCATTGATACGACGAACTTTGTTGTTGGTATGCATGCTGTAGTATTCAGCGACCAAAGGTTCAAGTTGTTTACCCCAATATAAAGGGGCATGACCTGTGCTTTCATCTTCAATGGATTGTTTAACTCGACCTGTCTTGATCATCCACAGTTCTAGCATCGACATATAGGGATTAAGTCCACAGGCTGCGGCACAGTCACTACTGCCAATACCTTGGCGTCTGACTTCAAGCCATTCTGCTTGAGTCATATTCTTTGTATTGACCAAGCGTTTGGCTGTGAATAATTTTGGGGCAATAAATGGGGTACTTGCCTGTTGCATAGATGGATTTAAAATTGCGGTATTCATATTGAAGTCCTGATTATTTTGCTATGTAAAATGATGGGGATCACAAAAAATGGGCATAAAAAAACCACAGCCGAAGCTATGGTTTTAATAATTTTTAAAATTAGAAATTCCATTTAAAAATGCTTAGTTAGGTCTAACTTTCCATGATTGAAAAATGTATATTTCGCACTATGCAAGCATGTTAAGTGCCTGTTCCAATCCTCGTTGTTTGATCGATGCGCCAGCACCAAACCAAGCTGAATCAAGTCGGTGATCGGTACTCATGGCACGACGTTCGTGGTCTATAAATTCTGTGATTGAACACAGCAATCCATAGGCTGTTCCTTTGGCTGAACTTAGCTCCGCACCTCGTCCTTGACCATTAAACATTTCCATAGCTCGACTCATCGCTTTGGCATTCGGCTCAGCTTTGTCCTTCGCATTGGCTTGGGCTTGTAAGGCTACATCACGGTAGAACTGAATGATGTTGTCCTCCTGATCTAATACGTTGTTCATGGTGCTGTTATTGAATACTGCATCAAAGTAAGCGGATGCTTCCATCTGACTCACTTTACGTTGTGTCAGTTGCTTCATTTCATACATGTGTTCATCCCATGCACGTACTGAAATACCGAGTTGCTGTTTGACCTTATCTGCATCAAATTTAGTACTGTGTGGAACTTTGACCACACCTGCACTGCTGTTCTGTCCTTTTAAGGCAATCGCTAAAGTATTGTTGCACACTACTCGGATCGAGGTAAATTGTGCGGTGGTAGCAAGGGTTCCGTCACATGCTGTTGCCAAGAGCATATAGCCATTACTAACATCTTTGCCCTTTAACATGGATGTTTGCCCTGTACGTGCCAATGCCCAGAATTTCTTACCGCCTTTGAGTACGCCTGCGGTTTCAAGCTCAAAGCCTGATTGTTCGGTGAAGTCACGATAGAATTCTAAAATCTCTCGTGGTTGAACTTCTTGAAAGCGTTGGCTGACGACTGATAACGGTGCATGGGTGTCAGAGCGATATAAAACACGTTGTTCTTCATAAGGCATGATGATGCTTTGCCCACGGTCATTCTGCGCCATATAACTGACATTAGAAGATTCAATCCGCCAGTCCATGCCTGCCTGCTGTGCCCAGACTTCAATCGGTTGGTTTTGTGTCAGTTGGTTCCCTAGTCCGTGCCAAGGGGTTTCTCCGACATAAGCCATTTGTTCAAGTTGATGTGCCATAGTTGTATTCCTTTTATTAAACTGAAATTTGAATTTGTGTGGTTATGACTATCTTTAGTGCAAAAGGTGCGTTGGAAATTTTTGGTAGCAGTTGTGGCAGAAGCATAAATTCTGCTGTGATGGTGTGCTTTGTTCGGTGAATGCATTCAACACACTGCCGAGTACTGTTCCTGCAATTCCACCGACAATCGGTGGCAGATTGAAAGACTTTGCAACCGTGGTTCCCAATGCACCCAATGTGGTCGGTGTGACCAAATTGGTTAAGGTTTTATTTGATTGTTGTGTACTTGCTTCAACCAATATCACATTCGTTGAATGACAAAAGGGACAGCTCAAGCTCATGGCTCGACTCCTTAAATTTTGTGCACAAAAAAGCCTGCTCGATGGCAGGCTCTGTTTTCATATTTTCATGTGATCTCAAAAGAGTTTCATGATTCTCATTAGGATGTTATGTGTGTGAAATTATTTGGAATGACTTTTAATTTACTTTTTCAATTAGTAAATGATCTCTCCAATTTTTTTCAAATACAACTATTGATATTATTCCAACACTCAAGCAGGTTTAAGCTGATGAGTAAGATTAGGCTGTGCTGAATCGGGTTTGGCAAGTTCTCTATAAATTTCTAATTGGCGATTAATTTCATTAATTTTTGGCTGTAGATCAATTGATATAAAATTACTTGATTCATCAATAGCTACCCAACCAGCTTGAACTTTTTCCATTTCATTACCTTTTTGCAACTTATGTAATATCCATTGGTTCAGATGATAGGCACGCATATATGCTTCATGTTGATAGATCAATAAAGTACTAAAGGTTATGATACGATCTGCATTATTCAACATATAAGTTTCAAAACTTTGTAGTTGTTTGAATAGTACATTTGTTCGATGAACCAATAAATTTTCATTGAACCATGCTGCGAATTCAATGAGTAATTTCACTACGATATCTCTCTGATTACACAAGGCTTCTCGATTCATACTATTTGCACCTGTAGAACCAGCAACCCCTCCCATATATGCACCAATACCACTCGCAACAATGACTCCGACACCACCTGTAGCAAGACCTGCTAATGCGCCGAATAGCATTGACCCTGTCATTGCTCCTCCAGCAATTGCAGCAGTTTCTTTGCCAACATTTTTTAAGTATTGCTCACCATCAACTTTACCAGAATTAAAATCACCATAATTTCGATATGCCGCTAAACCAATCGTTAATAGTGGGATTGGTAGCATATCTCCTAAATCCGCAAAATCTGAAACTTGCTCTAGTCCTACACCCGTAGTTTCCTGTACAGCTTCATAGCTTAAAGCAGTATCCACTAACACCATCGGATGATTACCTAACTGCTCTGCAAGTTCACTGTTCACAATCACTGGAATATCTGGATACTTATCAAAATGACTTAATACATAATCAGCATCCATTGAGCACTTAACTTGCATCGGTGTACCATCAACAATCAAATCATATCCTGCTTGGTTTGCGCTGTCGGGAAATTCAACTGTATGTCCTTGTTGTTGTAGATTCAGTGCAACTTGTTGTTCAGCAACATATCCAGTTAAACGAGTCACTGCTCCTGCACTATCTAGTGTGTTCGCTGAAATGTCTTGTAAAGTATTTAAGTTTTCAGGATTACCTTTTGATGCAAAGCTCAATGCATCTAATAAAGATGGATCAATATGTGCATAGTCCCAAATTAATCCTAAAGAATATGCGGATGCTGTTAAGCCCACACCCACCTTTAGCCCTTGATCTGATAATATTTTTTCGAGCTCTTTTTGTGCTTTTTGATTTTGATTAAGACACTCAACAATTTTTTGATTTTTCAAAAGTTTTGGTGCACTCGCAATAATTCCCTCACTATATGGAATCTGCGAATCACGCCCTCCAAAAAATGTACCAACGCCCTTACTAAAACTATTTAGCCCACGTCCCATGTCAGCTAAGAAATTAGTATCTTCAGGACGAGTTGCAATAACGTCTTCTGGTAAAAGGGCTGTTATAGCACGATTGAGTAGATTCCCTTGTAATGCTCTATCTTTCGCATCGTCTATAGAGCAAAGTAAATATACAGCATATTGCAAATCACCAAACTCTCCTTTTTCCTGATTATAGATAACATTCTTCCGCATTATTAAACATTCAAGATAATCAAAATATAATGTTTCTTGATAAGAACAATGCTCAAAATAGTACTCAAACTTTTCTATAGCGCTGGTATAGATTTCACTACGTTTGTACACTATCGCCTGTGCTTTAATGACAGCATTGCTAGGCTCACGCTCAAATAAAATTTTTAAGATCTCTCGACTAATCTGTAAATGTTCACTTTTTTCAATCTTCGATAAATACCGACTGACTAATTCAGAAATATTCATCGACGCTTGATGCTTGAGTTTGAATAAAATACATTGCTCTAACCAAGCATAATTTTTTGCATGCCCCTGATAGTGAGGGATAAATACTGTTTCAATCAATTCAACCAATTCTAAAGCAACGCCAATTTCCTCAGATGAATTGATAGAAAATTCCCATTTTTGTGGAATAGTCACACTAAATAAGCGAGAGAAAAACCCCGAATTAAGATCAGCTTTTTCTTGAGTAACTAACATCAACATATCTTCTGGAGTAAGTGTATGTTTTTGAGTTTTAATTCTATCTAGTCGTACTTTAAGTAATTTAAAATTCATATATCCCCCTAATTTTTTGAATTTTCAGATAATTTACTATTTTAGACATCAGAATTATATTACTTAAAATTGAAAAAGTACTAGTGTATTAAAAATAATAAAATTATTGATTTATTTA
>NZ_JFXL01000031.1:0-23542 GCF_000588255.1 Acinetobacter sp. 1424608 | reverse complement strand
AATGAAAATTATTTCGATTAATCAATCAGTAAAAATCCACACAAGTTGTTCTTCAATTCTCTTAATGATCTTCTTCCTGGTTCGTCACCAGCAAGCTAGGTCGGCTATATTACTCTTAATCTCTTAAAAGTCAACAGGTAATTTCGATATTTTTAAAACTTATCTTTCAAACCAACTTAACATCAAATTCATCACTTAAAGTAACCAACTTAATCTCAAGTAACTGTTTTTCAACAAGTTTCTATCTGCATCACCGCCGATGGATGTGCATTATAGACCATCCAAATCCCTTTGCAATACCTTTTTTAATATTAGTGCAACGACAGTTCGCTTTTTGATCAAAAATGATAAAAATATTCATTTTTTATATAAACACGGTTGTAAAAGCATCAATTTATCTAGGATTTTCTCATCTTGATTCTTCTCTTGCCATCTTAATGGACGGCAATCGATATATTCACAATATCCACCTTCTCCTTGAAGGCATTGATCATTCCAACTTAGCTGATAACGGAAACTTCCAATATATCCAGCAGCGAATCCAAATTTGTAATCACCACGACTTTCTGCATAGAGTTCGAAAATTACTTTTCCATTTTTTTTACACTGCCAAGAAAACTCTCGAGGTAAATACATTTCACGTCCATGTGGTGTTTCAACCTTTGGATAAACCCGATGGATATGGAAATTAACATCTTCCGTAAATGTGACAGCAGGCTTTCCTAGCTCTTGAATATCTAAACGTGAAAACAGAATAATATTCCATTGATTTCTTATTTGAGAAAGTGTGATTTGTGTTGTTTCATTTAAATTAATAATCTGGCAGGTATAAAAACATAAAGATAAGAAAGGTAAATGCAAGGCCCGAGCATGTTTAAAACGTCCTAATCCATTGACTTCATATTTCTGCCCTTTATATAAAATCTCTCCTTCACAATGACATAAAACAGACCAGTAGTCAGATATTCCCCACTGTAGTGCTGAAGAATTGGAAATATCAGAAGGTGTTTGGACAACTAAGTCACAACTCATTTCAGAATCTGTTCGTCTAAGCTGAACTCTTGGAATTTGCCATTCAATAAGATCTGTTTTATCAAATTGGTAACTATTAGGAGTAAGTTGACATTGTCTTCGGATAGAATAGGTTTTTAAGTGACTTACACTGTGTAGGCTGTTACTCACCAGTACTGTTGCTGTATCAATTGCTGAAGTCACAATACTGTTTGCGTTATAGCAAAGTGGAATTCTAGGCTGCCCGATTAGACTAATATAATTAAGATAACGAAGTGGGGCCGGTAAATTTGGAAGGATTAAGCCTTGATAGACAACTTTAAAGAAGCCTCTAGCGGGTTGATAAACAACACCCTCATTTGAGTTGAGGCTCAGTTGCTGTAATTGATTTATTGGACTCATCAACTTAGGCATACTGAACCTCATCTAATTTATGTTTTGATAGTCTCGTTATTTTTTTTAGCTAAAAGTGTGGTAACAAAACCTGATAGAGCATAGATGATTGAAACAATCAGAATACCCATTGGGATATTATAAGTGATTGCTGCAAAAATCAGTACTACCGGCAACATAACTACAAAAGGAACACGTTTGCGGTCCATTTGCTTAAATGAATAATATTTAATATTGGAAATCATAAGTAAACCAACAACAACCATGATTACCGCATTAATGACCTGAATCGCAATATCACGTAAATCGAAAATAAACGGATAATCACGAGCCACCCATACAAGCGAAATAATGATAATTGCAGCTAATGGACTTGCAATACCAATAAAATAGCGTTTATCAACTACTCCAATTTGAACATAAAACCGCGCAAAACGGAATGCTGCAAAAGCCGTATAAACAAAACAGCATGCTAAGCCGATGCGACCTAAATCATGGAGACTCCAGCTATACATCAGCATTGCTGGCGCCACACCAAATGCTAACAAATCAGATAAAGAATCATATTGCTCACCAAAAGCACTTTGAGCACCAATAGCTCGGGCAACACGTCCATCTAATCCATCGAACAAAGCAGCAAGAAAAATGGCATAGATCGCTTGTGTAAATTCGCCATTCATACTTGCAATAATGGAATAGAAACCAGACAACAAAGCGGCTGTCGTGATTAAGTTAGGCCAAAGATAAATACCTCGGCGCTTCACTTTTTGTCCTTCCGGATTATCTTCTTCTTCAACCACTTCGAACGTAATCCCATCAAAAGAATGTTCATTATGAGTTAAATCTTGCTCTGGTTTAGGCGCATTTGTCATTATTTTCTATTCCAAACATGTGCATTGATTTAGATTAATTATTACTCACCCACTAACCAGCGAACAGCAGCGTGACCACCTGTTTCTTGCATACGTAAGTGAGGAAATAACCATTGTAGGGCTTGGTCTGCTTGCTCAGAGAACTGCCAAGGTGGGTTAATTACCAATAAACCACAACCATTCAGACCTACAGGTGTGTCATCTGGCCATACACAAATTTCACAAATTAATTGACGGCGAATTCCAGTTTTGAACATTTTCTTTTCAAAACGTTCAATCATTGCGCGGTCTTTGATTGGATACCAAACTGCAAAGACACCTGTTGGCCATTTCTTATAAGCGCTTTGCAAGAGCTCAACCAATTGTGGAAAGTCTTTACGTTCTAATTCGTAAGGCGGGTCAATCATAACCAGACCGCGCTTTTCTTTCGGTGGAATTACACCGAGCAGACCTTCATATGCATCACGCTCATGTAAACCTGCACGTTTATCGCGAATGTTATGACGTAATTGCTGAAAAACATCGCGCTGCATTTCAAATATAGTCGCTTTGTCGATTTCACGCATACCTTGCAAAGCAAACCAAGGAGAACCCGGATAGCTACCTTTACCTTCTTCAGTACGTAATTCTTCTACGAGTTTTAAGTATTGCTGGATTGCTTCAGGAGCTTGACGCTTTTCCATTTCAGAAAGCTGTACAAGACGATGAATACCCGTTAGGAATTCTCCTGACTTTTGTGCAGGTGCTTGAGATAGATCATATTTTCCTGCACCTCCATGCGTATCGATATAACGATAAGGTTTATCTTTAGCATTTAAACGGTTGAGAAGCTGTAGCAAAAGCACATGCTTCATAACATCTGCAAAGTTGCCCGCATGGAAATGGTGACGGTAATTCATGTTGACTTTAATTCCTCAATTCAACGAATAGTTTAACATGAAAAAAATATTCTTTCGTAAGGTTGTGATCATCTAAAATAAGGCTGCTTGATTTTCTTACGATCGATATGAGGTTATATGCGCTCTCGACCACTTCCTGACAGTTGGAATCTGAACCAGATTTTAGATGACTTAAATGCACATGGTTTTGCAATTGTAAACCATGCCTATTCTACTGAGTATCTTGCTCAAGTTGCCACAGAGTGTAGTCATCACTTTGATGAGTTCCGTGAAGCAGGGATTCAAAATGGTGTAGTGAGTACTATTCGAAGCGATCATATTTTATGGATTAATGAGTCACTTCCTATTGCCGAACAACATGTCGAAACCCTAACTTCATTTTGCCAACATCTAAATCAAGCTTTCTTTTTAGGAATTAAAGAGGTTGAAGCGCATTTTGCCTGTTATAACGCAGGTGAATTTTATGCATTACATCGAGATAATCCTCAACAAAAAAATGATCGTATTATTTCTACTGTTTATTATTTACATCCTGAATGGCAGGATGATTGGGGAGGACAATTACGCTTGCAGGACAAAAATGATATTTGGCACATTATTACGCCAGAACCTAATCGCCTAGTTATTTTCCAAAGTAATTTGCTTCATGAAGTTTTAGTTTCTAAACAGCAGCGTTTATCAATTACAGCTTGGCTTCGTAGTGGAAACTCGATTTGGGGTTAGATAAGTGCTCTTTAAATTTCTTAAATAAACCCGATATAAGAGCTATTGATTAAAAAGGGCGAAGGCGTATGTCTATTGAAACAAAAATGATTGTGAGCAGAATTGGTGAAACAGACCAACTCTATTTAACTGAGAATACGCCCGAACTTGCTTTGGAACGTGCAGATTTACGTATGCAGCTCGTTGTATTAAGCCGTGTTCGTCAAGAGCAAATTCATTTTTTGCAAGAAGCTATTGTTTTGCTTGAGCAAGCTCGTATGGAATACGATGAAATGCCGATGCGTTTGTATTTGAATTTATCTCTTCATTTAGCTAAAGCGTATATGATTTATTTTGAGCTAAATAAAGAAAAACGCTTTGCGCTCATTGCACAGCAAATTTTAAAGCCCTTAGCTCACCATCACCATAGTGATATATACTTTTTCTTGGCTTATGCTTCGGCAGCGCAGGAAAAACCAGCTCTTACCCGACATTGGCTTACAAAATATTTATCAACTGCTCAATGTGATCTTGAGTTGGTTCATGAACATCCGGTATTTCATCCAATACGCCATGAGCCATGGTATAAAGAATTATTAAAATTCAAAACTCACTAAAGTGTGAATTTTAAAAGGCCTGTTATTTATAAACAGGCCTTTTTATTTGGTTATTTTTTTACACTATCTTCGTGTAGCTGCTCATTAAGTTCATCAATGACGACAATCCACTCATCATCTTTTTCCCAATGGCTTTTTAGGAAATCACTTTGACCTTGGGACCAAAAAGATGCTTCATGTAACTTCTGCTCAGCGGGTAACTGATGCGTTTTTATAAAATTTTCAATACTCGCGTCATCAGCATCTAAACCCAATTGCTCGAATAAAAGTTGTAATGTCGGTTGCTGTTCAAACATTGTTATTCTCCCATGGCTTCTTTTCAATAATCTAGCAACAATAGATGTTAGTTGTATATCTAGGTCTATATTTTCTTGTTGTTTTTTGTGTGTTCTTATTAAATTTCAAATATAAAAAAGCACCCTACAAGAGAGTGCTTTTCCAATTCATTTAACTAATGAATTATTTTAGCATATCAGCAATTGCTGCACGTTCTTCTTCAAGCTCGTTTAGAGTGAAGTTGATACGCTCACGGCTGAATTCATCGATTTCTAAACCTTGAACGATTTTGTATTCACCGTTTTCAGTTGTTACAGGGAAACCGAACATAACGCCTTCAGGAATACCATAAGAACCATCAGATGGAATACCCATAGTTACCCATTTGCCGTTTGTACCAAGTGCCCAATCACGCATATGGTCGATTGCAGCGTTAGCAGCAGAAGCAGCAGAAGACAAACCACGTGCTTCGATAATCGCAGCACCACGCTTACCAACAGTTGGAAGGAATACGTCTTTGTTCCAAGCTGGATCGTTGATCTTGTCTTTTAAGCTTTCACCATTTGCAGTAGCAAAACGGTAGTCAGCATACATTGTTGGAGAGTGGTTACCCCAAACTGTTAATTTTTCGATGTCAGCAACTGCAACACCAGCTTTTTGAGCAACTTGAGTCAATGCACGGTTGTGGTCAAGACGTAACATTGCTGTGAAGTTTTTCGCTGGAAGATCTGGAGCAGATTTCATTGCGATGTAAGCGTTTGTATTTGCAGGGTTACCTACAACTAATACTTTAACGTCACGGCTAGCAACTTCGTTTAATGCTTGACCTTGGCCAATGAAGATTTCACCGTTAACTTTTAACAAGTCAGCACGTTCCATACCAGGACCACGTGGGCGAGAACCAACTAATAATGCATAGTCAGCATCTTTAAATGCAACTTTAGGATCATCAGTCCCGATCATGCCAGCCAATAAAGGGAAAGCACAGTCATCAAGTTCCATCATTACGCCTTTAAGCGCTTGTTGTGCTTTTTCAACTGGAACTTCAAGCAATTGTAAAATAACAGGTTGATCTTTACCTAACATTTCACCGCTTGCGATACGGAATAATAAGCTGTAACCAATTTGACCTGCAGCGCCAGTCACGGCAACACGAACGGGTTGCTTCATGTAATTGTCTCCAATGAGTGTCCTTAATCGGGCTAAATAGCGATTCTACTTAACCAAATCATCATAAACGGCAAAGATTGTACTCTAAAGAAGTTGCAGATGCATGTAAAAGCGACTCATTTTCACCAAAAGTCTGATAGAAAATACAAATTAACCTTTACAAATAGATTCAATGTATGGTGAGCATTTTTCTGTGAAATGGTAGCTACTCTTAATAACTACCTTTAATTGTAATTTCACTTGGGCAATTAGAGACTACATGATTTGAACATTGCTTATATTGGCCATTTACTGTGTAGCAAACTTTAACTTCAGTAAGTACAACATCGGAACGTGAAAGTTGGCACGAAAAACGAATGCCATTTTGTGGCAAACTCGGGTTAAGCTTTGTAAATTGTTGACGTAATGTAGATTGTTGCATTTCTACATTACTAGAACTGGTTAAATTGGCAGGTATTTTTAATCGTTCAGCGAAGTTAATAATTGTACGGAAATACTGACTGGCGTTCATAGGTACACAGCCACCAACACTCTTCCAAAGTTGCACACGAGCGTTGTTGTCTGGCATCACTCGAGCAACGACTTTAGCTTGCAAGGGCGAAAGGGTGGCAGAACTTTCAGTTGAACAGTCCGTTCTAGTTGTTTCAGGCATTAAACCCGTAATTGTGAGTGAGTACCCTTCAAGACATTTACGCTGCTTCTGTTTAGAAGGATCTAGCGAACAGACAGCAGGCGTCATCTGAACATGCATAACATAACCTTGCACGTTTACAGGTTCCGCATGTAAAACAGAACTCATCAATCCAATGCTTGCACAGATGAGCCACCATGCAAGTTGCGATATTGGATGAAGTCCTAGATATCTATATTTCATTTAATTAAAACTTGGTTATGCCAATTAAAAGAATGTTCCATCATTCATCATCTAAAATTAAGGTGATGATCGCATTGGAATGACTTTCATACGCTGTATTAGCGACTGAGCGCCTTGCCCCAACACCACTCCATAATGGGTCGCATTTGTCATGACATGCTTGACATAATCTCTAGTCTCAAGCAATGGAATGGTTTCTGTATATTGATCAGCTTCAATCGGTTGGTAATCGGGTTGCCAACGTCTTGCACGATTTGGGCCAGCATTATAGCCTGCTGTCGCTAAAACAGGGTTATTGCTTAACTGCCCTTGAATCATTGATAAATAAAATGTTCCATAACGAATATTGGTATTCATTTCACTTAACGCCGTCGGATTATATGTCTCCCCCATCTGACGAGCAATCAACTTTGCTGTATCAGGCATAATTTGCATAAGGCCACCAGCTCCTACATGAGAACGTGCCGAGGTAACAAACCGACTTTCTTGACGCATTAAACCATAAGCCCACGCAGGATCAATTCCAGCATTGTAACTATGACTTACGACATTAGTCTTATGCGGAGTCACATAACGATACGTATCATTATGTTTATTCGTTGTACGATCTGCTGCGTAAATTGCACGATCATACCATCCCATATCGTGAGCACGTTTTGCCGCAGCCAATAATAATCCATCGTCATGCTGAAGATATGCTTGACGGACTGCCCAGTTCCACTCACGGTTGGTATACGTTGGATTTGCGTTAATACGTCTTAAAGTAAATGCACGATTAAAGTGAATATTTTGATCTAGACGGCGTAAATCGCTTGCAGTCGGCTCGTCGTTATATGGCTGATGGTTATAACGTACACCTAACCGGTCTTTTGCAAGAAGATTGTGATAATCATCCCCACTTTCAGCTAATTTTTTATAAATACGCTGTGCCGTGTTTTTAGAGTTACTATCGCCACGTTGTTCTGTCGCACGGGCTAACCAATATTGCCAGCGATCTTCTTGTTTCTGGGAAACTGACATGCTATCAATCGCACGAATTAAGCTTTCCCATGCGCTAAAGCGAATAGCTTGTCGTGCATAAATTTCAGCTTCTTCAGGACTTAGCGGATAACCATAGCTGGCATCAAAATATTGAAGTACTTCACGGTTAAAGTTATTTTTCATCACCGTCGTGCCACCGATATAAGCCACGGTTCGATAAAGATACTTTTGCACGCTCTCTGGAGTACCTTGCGCTACACGCTGTACATTTGCAAAAGCATTACCTAAATCATTATTCGCTAAACGACCTAATGCGAAAATCAAATAGGCATAATCTACATCATTGGTCTTTGGAGCAGTCCATAAATAATTAAGAGGATTCGCCTGAATCTGGTTGAGCTGAGCCAAAGAAAGATTCATTCCAAGACTTTGAGCAGTTGCAAGAGCTTGTCCTGATAAGCCTGAACGTAGCTGTACCCACAGACGCTGTTGCTTATCTTGGGTACTCATTAATGGACTGGTAAGCATCATACGGCCTAGCCCAACACAAGAGTCTGGTTGTGACTCAGTGGCTAACCAAACATCTTTATATTCTGCAAATACCAATGCATCACCACTTTTAGCTCGTACCTGCGCCAAAGCACAATTTTCGGCTGGGTCAGGGTTAGAGACATAAGGTAACAATGGCTGTGCAGATACAAAATCAGCTTGTTTAACTTTTTCTTCAACATAATCCGCTGCAAGCTTCTCTGCCATAGCAGATTGTGGATAGCGCTGGGCAAAACTTACAATTGATGTTGGAGATTGAAATCCTAAATTACTGTTTAACTTCCAGTATTCAGGATAATAGCCCAACACATCATTTTGCATTGCAGCCTGATATTGATCTAATAAAGCAGTATTACCACTATTGGCGGCATTTAATGCATCGTTAAATTGTTCTTCTGCGGCATAAGACAATGAACAACCAAGTAAACACACAGCTCCTAACCAGCTACGATGTGCATATTTATTTTTCATCACACGACTCTTGTTTGATGAGCTCTTTTTACCTGGTCTCATAAATGTGCTAAACCCTGACTATCCACCTTTAGGCATAGTTTAATTATTCTTCGTACATTCTTTTGTTGTGTTATGTAACTATCTGATTCGTCATCATTAAAATTTATGTCATTTGTCTTCATAAATCATGTGCAGCTTATGGCAGTTTATTGTTATCTGTCTGGCTCAAATACTGCTATAATGATCGGTTTGACCCGTTTTGGGTCATTTTATTATTTATTTAGATCGATCTGTTAGGAGCCTACATGACGGTTCAAACCTTCATTCCCAATGGTGCCAAAGCTGCCTCAGAAAACACTGTTACCCAGCCAACGCACACCACTGATGTTTCAATAAAGAAATTATATATTGAAACTCAAGGGTGTCAGATGAATGAGTATGACAGTCACCGTATGGCAGACCTTTTAGGGGATTCTCACGGTTACGTTTTAACAACTAACCCTAATGAAGCAGACATTCTGCTCATGAATACGTGCTCTATCCGTGAAAAGGCACAAGAGAAAGTATTTAGTGAATTAGGCCGCTGGCGCAAACTAAAAGAGCAAAATCCTGACCTTGTGATTGGTGTAGGTGGTTGTGTTGCATCTCAAGAAGGTGACAACATTCAAAAACGTGCGCCATATGTCGACATGATTTTTGGCCCACAAACCTTACACCGTTTACCACAAATGCTTGACCAACATCACGCACAAGTGGAAAAGCCGAAAAAAGAAAAAATTAAGCTCGTTGATATTTCATTCCCGGATATTGAAAAGTTCGACTTCTTACCTGAACCGCGCGTAGAAGGTTTCAAAGCATTCGTTTCTATTATGGAAGGTTGCTCTAAATACTGCTCTTTCTGCGTGGTTCCATATACTCGTGGCGAAGAGGTTTCTCGTCCACTTGATGATGTGCTTGCAGAAATCGCGGGTCTTGCTGAAAAAGGCGTTCGTGAAATTAGCTTACTCGGTCAAAATGTAAACGGATATCGTGGTGAAACATTCGAAGGTGGTATTTGTACCTTCCCTGAATTGTTACGACTCGTTGCAGAAATTCCTGGAATTGGCCGTTTACGTTATACAACTTCACACCCGCTTGAGTTCTCCGATGAACTTATTCAGTGTTATGAAGATTTACCTCAAATGGTTTCACACTTACATTTGCCTGTACAAAGTGGATCTAACGATGTACTTAAAGCAATGAAGCGAAATCACACGATTGATGTATACATCGACAAGATTGCCAAGTTACGTAAAATACGTCCGGATATGCATTTATCGAGCGATTTTATTATTGGTTTCCCAGGCGAAACTGACGAAAACTTTGCAGAAACATTGCAATTTATCAAAGATTTAGACTTCGATCACTCTTATAGCTTTGTTTACTCAAAACGCCCTGGCACACCAGCATCTGACTTACCAGATACAACTCCTGAACATGTTAAAAAAGAACGTTTAGCACAAGTTCAACAAGTCATTAAGCAATCTAGTATTGAAAAAACTGATGCAATGCTTGGCAAAATTGAACGTGTACTTATCGAGAAAGTGTCTGATCAAGACCCTAATATTTTAGTAGGTACAGCAGACAATACTCGCTTAGTAACTTTTGTAGGTGATGCTTCTTGGGTTGGCCGTTTTGCCGAGATCGAGATTACTGAAATTAAAACTTTAAATTTAGTTTACGGTGAACTCTTGAATCTTGAGCCTGACGTGGCGTAATGTAGAGGTATTCTAAAGTCTACTGAAAGGTTTTCTCTTGACTGCAGCGATTCGACGTACCGTAACATTTCCTGAAATTTCAATGGAACGTTTAAAGAGCATCTTGGGTGCCTATAATGGGCACCTTAAGCAAATCGAACAGCGTTTAGATGTCAAAATTACTCATCGTGGAGATGTTTTTCACATAGATGGTGAGATAGATGCTGTTGGGAGAGCCGAAGCATTATTGCAACGACTCTACGAAGAAACTGAAGAGTCTCAGCAAATCAGTGCTGATCTATTACATCTCTTGATTCAATCTTCACAAACTGAACGTAATTTCGAGTTAGTTGGTGAAGAGATGGAAGAGCATGATGCGCCAATGGATGTCTATTTCCAGACTCGAAAAGGTCGCATTAATCCACGTGGTGCCAATCAAAAACGCTATGTACAACGTATTTTACAAAGCGATATTTCTTTTGGTGTAGGCCCTGCTGGTACAGGTAAGACTTATTTAGCAGTTGCCGCCGCAGTCGACATGTTAGAGCGTAATGAAATCCAGCGGATTTTACTTGTTCGCCCTGCAGTAGAAGCAGGAGAAAAGCTCGGTTTCTTACCTGGTGATCTCACCCAGAAAATTGATCCATATCTACGTCCTCTTTACGATGCGCTTTACGAAATGCTTGGCTTTGAAAAAGTTGCCAAGTTAATCGAGCGTCAAGTGATTGAAGTGGCACCTCTTGCTTATATGCGTGGCCGTACACTTAACCATTCATTTGTAATTTTGGATGAAGCGCAAAACACTACGCCTGAACAAATGAAAATGTTCTTGACCCGTTTAGGTTTTGGCTCTCGTGCAGTGATTACAGGTGACATTACCCAAGTAGATTTACCTCGAGGCCAACAATCCGGTTTGGCACACGCCCTTCGTGTACTTGAGAACATTAAAGAAATTCATATTACCCGTTTCCATTCTCGCGACGTTGTACGTCATCAACTTGTTCAAAAAATTGTTGAAGCGTATGAAGGTTGGGATGGTGAACAACAGCGTCTTAATGCTGAAGCACGCGCTGAACGTAAAGCACGCCAAGAAGCATTAGTCGCTGAAAACGATACAGCAGCAGACCTGCAACATCAGGATGCCTAAGGATTCACTTTGAAAATCAGTTTAAGTTTACAACAAGACTTTCAATCCCCTGAGTTAGAGCTCAAACGAGCTCAACTCAAAAAAATTATTGAGACAACTTTACGCCACGTTGGCTACAAAGAAGACTGTGAAATTGGTGTTGCCTGTGTTGATCTGGAAGAAAGCCATCAACTTAACTTGCAATATCGTGAGAAAGATAAACCCACCAATGTTCTCTCGTTTCCAAGCGACATTCCCGAAGAAGTCCTACCAATGCTTGATGCATTACCACTAGGTGATTTGGTGATTTGTATTCCAGTGGTATTACAAGAAGCTCTGGAACAAAAGAAAACTGCCCAAAATCATTTTGCACATCTTTTAGTACATGGTGTTCTGCACTTACTCGGCTATGACCATGAAATAAGTGATGAAGATGCAGAAGAAATGGAAGGTTTAGAGATCGAAATTTTAGCTAAACTCAATATTGCTAATCCTTATCAGGAATAATCAATTTCTCTCAAACCATTAAGAACGCAAATAGCTTCTTAATTCATTTTAAAATGTGGATATCCTAAAAGTTATCCACATTTTTTCATTAATGAACTTCAAACTCGGCTTCAGCTGGATCAAAACGCCAAGTACGCACAATACGTAGCTCGGAAATATCCTTCATATTTGCATCAAAACGACCAAACGGTGCTCCACGACGTACTGATGCCTTTGCTGCCTCATCTAAAACTGGATGTCCTGAACTTTCAAGTAAACGGATTGCACGAATTCCCCCTTGAGCATTTAAAATCACCATAAGGCGGACTTCCCCTTTTAGCTGTTGCTGCTTGGCTTCTTCTGGATAATAGCGGTTACCGTAAAGCTCTACTTTTTCACGGAATTTATCTAGATAAGCTGCTGAGGCATCTTTCTTGGCTTGAATACCATCTAATGTTTTTATTTTTTGTTGGCGGCTGAAATCTTGCTGACGTTGCAAATATTGAGCTTCAAGGCTCGCGACCATTGCGGCTTTTTCTTGAAATTGGCTCTGTAACTGTTCAAGTGCTTTTTTCCTTTGGCTCTCCTCTGCTTGTTTCTGCCAACTCAACACAGTCATTAATACTTTTTCTTCAAATTTAAGTTCTCTTTGTTGCTGCACTTTTTCCAAAGTGTCTAACTGAGCTTCGCCAGTTGAAGCATCAGTCGGCATAGGCGTCGGAGAATTACTGGACATTCGATGAGCCGCTCGAAAAGTTCCCGAACCCTGCTGGTCTGCTTGAGCTAAAAAGTCTGCATGCTTAACGATCTCTTCTGTAGGACGAACCGATATCGCAATTTCTTTAGTCGATTGTTCTGATGGTGCAGGCATCGCAAAATGGATGAGCAGCACAAAAGTATGCAATAAGATTGCGAGTATTATCGCGACAATAAAGACTCGGTCTTGCCACCAATAATGAAAAGGCTCTATAGAAAGACTTCTTTTTTTCAACATAATCTTAAAAGCATATAAATGCCTTTTCCCCAGAGTATTAATAACCGAACAAAATACAAACTGATATTCAAATATGGATAAAAGTGTGATTCACTTCAAATATGAGTTTTTATCCATTTTCATTTTGTGAAAATGTATCAATTAAATTTGTTACACTGCAATATCAAAACCTGTTTTTAACATAATAAAGAGTGTGTTGTTTCTTTAATAATTCATCTTCTGGAAGTTCTTTTATGCAAACGCTATTTTCCTCATTAGTCAAACGTCTTCATAAAGTCTACCGAAAAGCTGAAGCCTTCATTGAGGAAGAAAGAGATTTTACATTGTCGCAAACTTTTCTAAATGCGACCTTAGAACGTTACGTGACTAATAATGTCGAGTTTTTAGATGATCTACATGCAGACCTTTATCATGACTGGTTAAGACTCTATGCCACAATGCATGTTAAAGGTTTAGAGACAACTTTATCTGTCGACTTAAAATTGATACAGATGGAATTCAACAAAGAACAGCAACTTATTGTATTTGAACAAATTAGTAATACACAAATTGTAGAAGCTAAATATAAAAATTTCTGGCAAAAGATTGCTGTAAAAGCTGCTATTTTTTACTATCACAAAATTCTAAAAAAAGATCCATTGGGCATGATTTTAGAGCGTTTTAGCGTAGCCCAAGAAAAAGATGACCTTATCTTTCTAGACCTAAATCGTTGGTTCGGTAAAAAAGCCAGCATTATTGAAACTTTAGGAAAGGTACATATCAACTATGCTCGAGTACGTGAAGCAGAATTAGTCGTCTTTGGTAACGTCAATCTTGCCGCGTTACTTTTCCGAGACCAAGAAGATGACTTTGAAGATGATCTTGAAGATACTGAAATTACGCCAATACAGCAAAAAGATGCATAACAACTGTATGAACCAAAGTAATTCACTGTTAAAAAACACAAAGAGATTACATATTTAGCATAAATCCTGATTTTTTCTCCATGATCAACAGGCATAATATGCAAAAGTCATAGATGCATCAGCACTGACCTTTCAGTCTGTACAAGGATATTTACTTATGGCAACAAAATTTCTGAAATCATTCAGCATCGCAACTGGTATTTCGACAACTTTGCTTATTGCAAGTTTCTCTAGCCATGCACTTGCCATGAGCCCATTTCAGGCAAATTATCAGTTTACCTATAATAATAAAGGCATGGGTTCAGCAACACGCGCACTTAGTCAACAAGGCAATAACTGGACTTATCTATTCACTGCAAAAGCAGGCGGAATTGCTTCTGCGAGCGAAACAAGTAAATTCAGTTTTGCAAATGGCAAAATCGGATCACAAAGCTTTAGCCGTACCAGTAAAATTTTAATTCATAACAATACTATGAATATTAATTTTAACCCTGGCAATAAGACAATTAGCACCAAGAAAGATGATAAAGCACGAACATTTGCTTGGCAGCCGGGCGTACTTGACGAGCTAAATGCTGAATTGCAAGTGCGTGAAGATTTAAAAAATGGTTCACTTAAGTCTTCGTACCCTCTTGCCGATGCAAAAGAAGTTGAAAACCGCCGTTTTGTAAAACAAGGCAGCGAAAAAATTAAAACTTCTTATGGCACTTTTGATACTGTAAAAGTTGTCTTAGAACATGGCCGACCAGATCGTAGTACGATTTTCTGGCTAGCGCCTAAATTAGACTATTTACCGGTTAAGGTAAGTCATATTGATGGCAAAACATCTTATGGTTTGTTATTAACAAGTTATAGCGGTAAAACGAATTAAAGCTTGCATTTTTTCGGATGCTTTTTAAAATACGCATTTGCTTTAAAAGCATCCGTCTAGAGGATTCTCCCGTGCACGCACTAGAACAGAAAATCTTAACAGAAGGTATCGTTCTATCTGATCAAGTGTTGAAAGTCGACGCTTTCTTAAATCACCAAATTGACCCTGTCCTCATGCAGCAGATTGGTAAAGAATTTGCCGCTCGCTTCAAAGATGCAGGGATTACCAAGATTATTACCATTGAAGCTTCAGGTATTGCGCCAGCAATCATGGCAGGTTTAGAACTTGGTGTACCTGTGATTTTTGCTCGTAAATATCAATCGCTGACTTTGAAAGACGATTTATATCGCGCCAAAGTGTTTAGTTTTACTAAACAAACAGAAAGTACTATTGCTATTTCAAATAAACACATCAACTCAAGCGATAAAGCTTTAGTAATTGATGACTTTTTGGCAAATGGTCAAGCTGCACTCGGTTTGATTGACTTAATTCACCAAGCAAACGCAGAGGTTGTAGGTGTTGGTATTGTGATTGAGAAATCATTCCAACCTGGTCGTGATTTATTGCTTGAGAAAGGTTACCGCGTTGAGTCATTAGCACGTGTTAAATCACTTACTGATGGCACAGTAACTTTTGTTAAAGAATAAAATTGTTTCAATAAAAAAAGAGCGGACTTTCGCTCTTTTTTTATTTTTATAAAACTATAGGCAAAGCTTTTTTACCATTTCACCTAAACGTCTACCTTGTGCTTCACATAAAAGCTTTTCATCTTGGCTTAAACTTTGGTCATGTCTAGGACCACTCACATGGCTTGCACCATAAGGAGTTCCGCCAGTTTTCGTATTCGACAACGCAGGAATAGAATTTGGCAAACCTAAAATCATCATGCCGTGATGAAATAATGGAGGTAACATCGTCAACAAAGTACTTTCTTGTCCACCATGCATTGAACCAGAAGAAGTAAAAACACATGCCGGTTTATCATGCAAAGCACCATTCAACCAAAGACTTGTGGTCTGATCCCAAAAATACTTCATTTCGCTCGCCATATTACCAAAGCGGGTTGGAGACCCTAGAGCCAAGCCTGCACAATTGGCTAAATCCTCTAAAGTACAATAAATATCGCCTTCTTCGGGAATGCTCGGTTCAGCCTCAGTTACAACTGTTGCAATATTGGGTACTGTTCGTATTTTTACGCTGATACCTGCAGATTCAACACCATTCGCAATAAGATGCGCCATTTCTTTAGTAGAACCATATTTACTGTAATAAAGCACAAGAATGTAAGGTTGCATCGGTTTCATGAATTTTGTTAAAAAGAACACTATACGGTATTTTTTATTTTTTTGGCTTAGCCAATTTTATGAAATTTTAAAGGTGATTGATTTTTAAAGGTGATTGATTTTTAAAGGCAACCGTAACAAATATTTGTAAAAGCTTTTTACTACCTTTTGTTACCATGATACATAGGGAACTTTCAGAATACTTTTTTATTCTTTAGGTTAAAGTTTTCCTCACACCAACCATAGTGTTCTCAACCGAATACACCGGTGAATATCAATCACCCACATCATGATTAAAAAAATCGGGATAGATGACGCATGTTAGAACGTTTTTTGAAGAGACTTCCTTTTTATAACAAGACCTGGTTTCAATTTATTTTATTCGTAATTAAGCGTTTCGAAGCTGATCGTTGCCGGGAACAGGCAGGCTCTCTCACCTACACAACTCTTTTTGCCGTTGTGCCGATGCTAACGGTATTTTTGGTTATTATTTCTTCAATTAAAGCGTTAGAACCAGCCAGACAACAGTTACAGCACTTAATTTATAGTAATTTTTTACCTAAAAGCACAATTGCATTTGATAAAGCACTTAATGCTTTTACTGAAAAATCTAGCAATTTAACTGTGATTGGCGTGTTATTTCTATTTGTCACCACAGTTTTAATGCTGACCACAATTGAAACTGTTTTTAATCGTATATGGCGAGTAAAAGAAACCCGTAGCGGCATTGTTGGCTTTATGCGTTATTGGACCATTATCTCACTTGGTCCGATTATTTTAGGCAGTGCATTTGTTATTTCATCAACTGTTGCATCTATGAACTTATTGAGTAATAACTTCACGGGCTATCAACTTGATGGTGCATTCTTGCTCTGGCTTATTTCTTTTGTTCTTACTGTTCTAGGTTTTTTCATTTTATATTGGACTATTCCCAACCGCACAGTCCCTCTATTTTCAGCAGCAATTGCCGCCTGTTTAAGTGCTGTACTGTTTGAAATACTCAAAAATTTATTTAGTTTTGTGATGTCAAACTTTACCAGTTATGAAATCATATATGGCGCATTTGCAGCAGTACCTATTTTCCTATTATGGGTCTTCTTATCTTGGAATATTGTGTTGCTCGGTGTCGAGGTGAGTTTTGCGCTTACTGCTTTTCACTCGGGTAAAGAACAAAAAAGACATCCCGTACTCATGCTACTTGATATTTTAGAATTATTTTATAAAAAGCAAAAACTTGGCGAAAGTGTAAGTGATAAAGAAGCATTGGCAATTTTAGGCCGTGGTGAGATTGGCCGTTGGCCCGCTTATGTTGTTTTGCTTGAAGAGCAAAATTTAGTGAAACGTACAGATAAAGATGAATATGTTTTAGTGCGTAATTTATCTCAAGTCGATTTTTGGAGCTTCTTTACTGCATTGCCTTATCCACTTCCTTTACGTCCGGATGTATTAAATGTACATGATGATGATGAATGGATGGAAAGAATTGGCCCTGCTTTAGTAGAATCAAATGACTATTTAGCTGCGAAACTCTCAATTCCACTTTCAACAATTTTTGAAGAGAAATAATATTCAACTCATAACAGGGCTTAACCTTTGTTTGGTTGGCCCTGCTTTAGACTCATCACAACTATTCCAGATAGCACTAAAATACTTCCAAAAATAAATTTAATTTCTAATTTTTCATTTAACAACAAAACACTAAACAGCACACCAAATAGTGGCGTCAGAAAAGAGAAAACTCCTAATCGTGAAGCTAAATAATTTCTGAGTAGCCAAAACCATAATAGTAAACTTGCAAAAGATACAATTAAAGTTTGAAAGCTTAAGCTTAGAATTGTTAAAGCTGTTAAGTGAATAGTTGTTTGACCTGTCAAAAAAGCGATTGAGATTAATAAAATAAAACAACCCGTTAATTGATAAAATAAAGTTTGAGTTGCTGGTGCTTGGGCTAAAGAAGATAAACGAACGATAATGGTACTCAGTGCCCATGCAAGTCCAGCCATAAGTGCATATAAATCACCTAATAAAACTTGCGCTATAGCTGGTGCATTTATAGCTGTGGTTGTAGGGTAAAATGTAATAATAATTCCCATAAAAGCTAAAGCAATACCTCCCCATTGCGCTCGGTTCAAGCGTTCAGTAGGAAATTTCCAATGTAATCCTAAGGCGACAAAAATTGGAGCGGTATAGAGTAAAACTACAGTGTGAGAAGTCGAAGTAAACTTTAAAGCTTCGGTAACGAAATAAAACTCTAATGAAAAAAATAAAGCGACAAGAGCACCAGCTTTACATTGCTGATAAGAAAACAGATGAATCGAATGATCACGCCACAATAAAGGTAGAACTAGAACTGCAGATAAACCAGAGCGTAAAGCAATTTGCATAATCGGTGAAATATCTGGTGCTGCTATTTTCAGAACCACCTGTTGCAGCCCTAACACCATACATAAAAGCACCATTAAAGCCGAGGCTCTGGCATCCAGATTTTTGCGCTCTTCCATATAGCACCTTTCTTTATAGCGAAAAATCTGACTATAGAACTGTCTTATTTACATGATATAGTGAAAAACAGACAACACATAAGCAATTTCAGGCAATTTTCAAAGATGAAAAAATCAGCTCAACGTGTGCAGGATTTTCAGGAAATTCCTGCTCATAACGCCATCCCTGATTTGCTTTGGTTTCGTGTCCGCAATGCACCCGCAGAAACGATTTATCCTCAACATGCGCATGCATGGGGTGAGTTTATTTATGCGTTTAGTGGTGTACTCGAAGTTAATATTGATCAAATTAATTATTTAACTCCGCCTCCTTATGGGATTTAGTTACCGCCTTATACCAAACATAGCGGAATTAACCGCAACCAAGTAACTCATGCAACTTTATATATTCATGAAAGCCTGTGCCAAAAGTTACCGCAAAAGGCAGGTATATTATTAACCTCCCCGCTTGTGCCTGCTTTACTTGATCACTTAAGGCAAAATCCCCAAGATGAAACCCAGGTCGAATATATACGCCTACTCCAAGTTTTATTAGATCAACTCATAAAAGCTGATTTGGTCGGTAGTTATTTACCTACAACAAATCATCCAGCCTTAGCCAAAATACTAAATGATTTACATCAATGTCCTGCAGACAATAGTACTTTGCAAGAACTTGCTGAACGGAACAATATGACCGAAAGAACGTTAGCTCGTTACAGTCAAAAAGAGTTAGGAATGTCTTTACATGAGTGGAGACAAAGACTAAAAGTCATGAAAGCGATGACTATGCTCAATCAAGGTAAAACCATAGAAAGTATTGCTTTTGATTTAGGCTACGCCAGTGCATCAGCATTTATATATATGTTTAAACGTTGGATGGGCTTTACACCAGACCAGTTCAGAAAGCTCTATCAATAAATTAATGTTGGGTATAATAAAAAACCCTATTATTGGTTCAATAATAGGGTTCAAAACTTAGTGAGATAAATCAAATTATGCTTTCACAAAGGTTTCCCAAATAAAATCCTGAGTCGCACCTTTCAAAGTCATTTTTAGCTGATCAGCAGCATGTAATGGTCCTACACCCGCTGGCGTGCCAGTCATAATGACATCGCCCGGTTCAAGTGAGAACACCTGATTAATATCTGTTAATAGATTAGCTATATTAAACATGAGTAAGGCGGTATTACCATCTTGACGCAGTTCATCATTAATATGAAAAGTAAATTTAGTTTCTTCCCAATTCGTAATTTCACTTACATCTACCCAGTCCGCAAGTACGCATGAGCCATCAAATGCTTTTGCTCTTTCCCAAGGTTGACCTTTATCTTTTAATTCATTTTGTAAGTCACGTAATGTCAAATCCAACCCTAAAGTCACTGCACCAATAGCTTGTAGTACTTTTTGCGGATCGGTTTCTCCTTTTAGTGGCTGATCAATACGTAAAACAAACTCACATTCGAAATGACAGCTACCCCAAGCAGGATTCCACGAAATACCTTCATCTAAACCAATCAAACTACTTGGCGGCTTGATAAACAATACTGGTCGTCCCGGCATTGCATTGTTCAGCTCTTTTACATGATCAGCATAACTTCTGCCCACACAAACGATTTTTGAAGGACGTGTTTTCATGAGGCTTCCTTTATTGTTGCGGCTAATAATTCCAATAACTTACTTCTTGAATGTATTTTCAAATATAGTTTGATCTGAAGCTTGAGCAAAGGCACGTTTCGGTACAATAATGACCGTTTTATTTTTTAACTCAAGCATATAAGTTAGTTTACCTTTGGCAAAAGTCTGCACATCACCATACTGTACAACTTGCTTACGGCCAGCGGCATAAAGTTCAAAGTAATCTTGATATAAATCGATCCCCTGCTCGCTCTTACCAAATTGATAACGAACAAATTGACGTTTAAACATCATAGGTAAAAGCCAATAGCGCATTAAACCTTGCATAATCAGGAAAAAAATACCCAAAGCAACATAGTAGCGACCAACGCCTGATAAGCCTAAATAAAAACCCCAAATAACAATTGCAATACTAATAACAGGGGTTAAAAAACGTGTGAATTGTTTCTTTCCGAATGTCACCAAGCCAAACCCGTCTTGAGACTCTTCTAAATTTAAATAATAACGTAAAGATAAAGCGCTTTTTTGCTCGGTCATCACTATGTATCAATATTGAATAAATCGAAACTATTAGAGCATATTCATCTACGCTTTAAAATGAATCAAAAGTGATTTTTTATTTTTGCTCAAACTATAAAGCCTTCACTCATACATACTGCTTACTTGTTTCATATATAGAACGTAGATTCATATTTTTAAGGCTTATTCCATATCTTTAAATTTATAAAATACTTCTATTGTCTTTTTAGTGGAATACGTCATGTCTTTCTTTGCAAAACTATTTGGCTTAAATCAAAAAACGACAGCTCAAGAAGATGTGGCTTTAAAAGCCGCTCAAGAGCTAGAATCTTCAAATGAAACTTCTTTTATAGAACTCATTAAGAACCGCCGCTCTATTTATGCAATTGGAAATAACTTAAGCCAATCAAATGATGAAATTGAAAAGTTAATTCAAGAAGCAATCAGACACAGCCCTTCTGCTTTTAACTCTCAATCATCTCGCGCTGTCATTTTATTTGGACAATCCCATCATAAATTCTGGAATACAGTTCTTGAAGTTTTAAAAAGTATTGTTCCAGCTGAAGCTGTATCTGGAACAGAACAAAAAATTCAAAGTTTTGCTGCTGGTGCAGGCACAGTTTTGTTTTATGAAGATCAGAACGTGGTTAAAGGTTTACAAGAACAGTTTGCAGCTTATGCTGATAATTTCCCGATCTGGTCGGAGCATTCAACAGCAATCGCACAATTTGCAGTCTGGAATATTTTAACCGAACAAGGTATTGGCGCTTCATTGCAACACTACAACCCAATTATTGATGAAAAAATTAATGTTTTATTTAATATTCCATCTGAATGGAAGCTAAGAGCTCAGTTAGTTTTTGGTTCTATTGAAGCTAAAGCTGGTGAAAAAACCTTTATTGATGATGAAAGCCGTTTTAAAACATTCGGATAATGTTTTTTTTGAATTTAGAACTTTTTAAAGCTGGTCGCCATGTGCACCAGCTTTTTTTATTAGTATCCATATAAAATAGACACAAAAAAACCGCTATATAGCGGTTAATTCTTCAAGTGGTGCGCTCAGAGAGATTCGAACTCCCGACCCCTTAGTTCGTAGCCAAGTGCTCTATCCAGCTGAGCTATGAGCGCGTACTTGATGGAGGGCATTATACGCAGTTTTTTCATTTTAGAAAGACCTTTTTCATCTTTTTGTCATCAAGCGTCTAGTTCTTAGCCATAATAAAATACCTCAGTAACATAGCTGTTCAAAAAAGGATTGTTTGCCCATAAAATGTATTTGAAATATTTTTTTGCAATTAAAGTTTTCTGACTTCATCTATCCAATTTGGGCATTTTGGCCAAATTGACAGAAATAAAAGCCTAGCTTTTTAGTCAGGATTATATAAATAATATATTTCTACTTATGCAAAAGTATTTTTATAAATAAAATTATTTAGCATTAATAATTATAAAAAATAATAATAAAATGAGAGAAACATACATTCATCTTCAAACTATATATTATAAAAAAAATTATTATTTTTATGTCTAAATCAGAATGAATAACTAATTGTCAAAATATTATAAGTATCAAATTATTTGAGTAGAAATATGCATTGACACTTTTTGAGATCTACCCAATACTAAATTTTAATTATTGAGAAACATATCTCAATAATTGCCTAACGCAATAAATAAATACTTACTTAAAAATACATAAATATACAGGAAATAGACCATCATGTTCTTACTGAAAAATCTCGTATCTTCGATAACAAAAGTTACTCAGGACCTGGGTAATGTTGTATCGGTGAATCCTGTGGTAAACACAGGCTCTCCTGTTAATGTAAACGTTTCTGACATAAATATTGCTAATGGAAATGTTTCAACATCTGATATGTGCTGAATTAGCAGGAGACTTTCACTTGGGATATGCTAGGCAGCTAACCGATAAAAGTTCTCTGCTATTTGATTTGGCGTTTTAAAATCCAAACTCTTTTGAATTCTTCGCTGATTATAAAATAACACAATGTATTCTGTAATATCTGCTTTAGCTTCATCTCTGGTTTTATAGTTGCAATGATGCACTAATTCATTCTTGAGTATGCCCCAGAAACTTTCAATCGGTGCATTATCGTAACAGTCCCCACGTTTGCTCATTGAACCTTGAAAATCACATTTTTCCAGTATCTTTCGATATTCATGGCTGCAATATTGGCTGCCTCTGTCCGAATGAATAATTAAGCCTTTCGTTGGTTTTTGATTACGAATCGCCATAGTCAGTGCATTGCAAACAAGTTGTGCGGTCATACGCTCATTTAAGCTATAGCCAACCACTTGTTTCGTGTACAGGTCTTTTACTGCTGCCAAGTATAACCAACCTTCAGCAGTCCAAATGTATGTAATATCGCTTGACCATGCAAGATTGGGCTTAGTCATTGAAAACTGTTGCTCTAGTAAATTTGCGTAGATCGCTCGATTATGATCACTCTTCGTAGTTCTTTTGAAACGCTTATGACGCTTACAATACAGCTGGTTGAGCTTTTTTATTTGACGTACAGCATACGTACTGATTTTGATACCTTGCGCTTGTAAATGCTTAGTTAATCGAATATAGCCATAGCTTTGTTTAGTTTCCTCATGAGCTATTTTGACCAAAATTGTCTGTTGATTTCGCTGAACCAATCTTTTATTCATGCCTCGTTTTAGCCAATCATAAAATCGTGAC
>NZ_JFXL01000030.1:0-24254 GCF_000588255.1 Acinetobacter sp. 1424608 | reverse complement strand
TAGGGTGTGTTGACACTTTTAGCTTAAAAAAATAGCGAAGTAGTAAAATCAAATCGCCAAACCCAATTTTACTATTCGCTATGCCTCGTACCATGCTGACAGATCAACACTGGCAAAAGTTGAAAGTTATTCTGCGTAATTTATCCATTCACCACAACTCAAATTTACGCAATTTTATTGAAGCTATTCTCTATAGAATTAGAACAGGCTGTCCGTGGCGAGATATTCCTTGCTGTTTTGGTCATTCAAACTCTATTTTCAAACGTTTTAATCGTTGGTCAAGCAGCGGTAAGTTTCTTAGATTATTCAAATTACTAGCCTCATGCCCCGATATGGAGTGGATTTTTATTGATGGCTCTCATGTACGTGCTCATCAACATTCTGCCGGCATAGCGAATCAATCTATTTCTAAAAGTGTAGGAGGAAACTCCTCAAAAATACATTTGATTGTTGATGCACATGGCAATCCTATTGATTTCATGATTACCGATGGAACCACACATGATGTTAAAGTTGCACCTGATTTAATATCAACATTAGATTTAAAAGAGACAAAAGTGGTATGTGCAGATAAAGGCTATGATTCAGAACCACTGCGTGAACAGATCAGGAAAACAGGGACTAAAGCGAATATACCAAAGAAAACAAATAGCCAATCGAACAATGACCATATGGACTGGTATTTATATAAAATCAGGCATTTAGTTGAAAATATGTTTTGTAGATTAAAGCAATTTAGAGGAATAGCTACTCGATATGACAAGCTCAAAAGAAATTATCAAAGTTCTGTTGCTTTAGCATGTATATTTTTATGGCTACCTTTATAGGGTTAATTATGAACAGTAAATGTCAACAAACCCTACTCTAAGTTGTTAAATTTCTATATTTTTCAAAAAATTTATTGATTAATTGGCAACTTACTCCCATTTTAAAAACAGGACCAATTAACTGCGCCTCTCTCCCCCAAAAACCTCTCCACCACCACATCCCTTTCATCCAAACTATTTGAGCTTAAAATCTGGAACATCAAACCATCAATTAAGTTTAAAACCATATCTGCACTTGGTTTTAACTCATGAGTTTCTAAACTAAAAATCAGGTCAAAAATCTCATGAAGTAGCCATTTTCTATACTCTATTGCCATACGGTAAGCCTGTGGGTAAGCGATTTTAATTTCAAAAAAGGCTTTTAGTAAAAGGTAGTACAAGCTATTAAAGTTGGCATGTAAGACAATAATTTCTTTAAGTTTCTCTTTTGAAGTGCGGTAATGGCCTGAGTAAATAATGGAGAGCACTTCTTCTCTGAGCAAGCTTTTTTGAAAGGCAATGCAAATTTCGATCAGGCCTTCTTTTGAGCCAAAATATTTATAAAAGGTGGATTTAGTAATTTGGGCTTCTTTAGCAATCAGGTCTACGCCTGCTGTATGAAACCCGTAAGTTGTAAATAGGTGTATAGCAGTTTGAATAACATGTAGTTTTTTCGAAGATATTTCTAAATTTGACATAGTTTTGCCGTTATAAATTCTTGTTGTTTCTAAATGAGATTAAAAAGCCTGTACCTTTTCTGGGAGAAAAAAGGCACAGCAAAGCCTATAAAGACTGTGCTTGGCACATCTCAAGTTTTATTGTTGCTAAGTTTTAGACGTAATGATTTAAAGCCTAAAAAGCCTTACGGCGATCGAGCTGCTTTAATTGATTTAAGTTGTGTCGAGATAGTTTTTGACAGTGACTGCCAATAATTTATGAATGTGCATAGCCAACTCCTTCTTTTGGGAGTTCTGCCGAAACATTATAAATTATGGTGGCAGAACGGAAGCGGGTTGACGGACTGGTTTCAACTCCAGCACACTCGAAAGTGTCCCACTCCCGTCCTACCGCTACGGGAGGGAACGAGGTGTGCACACAAAACTATTCCTCAGAAGAAATAGTCCTGAAGTGGTTGAAATAGCGGTCCGTCAAAACCGACTGGCAATGTAGGCCAGCCCGCAAAGGATAGTATCCAAGTCACTTACAGTCAAGCATACAAAATGACATTTGCTTTAAAATAGATCATTAAAAAGTAAGGATAAATAGTTAAAATTTATTGTTAAATTTTTATTTATAAAATGCATAAAAACAAAACACTCTACCCGTGTCACTGCTCAAATATCCGTTCCAATTAGCAATTCTTTTAGCCCACCTTGAGCCTTTTATGCCAACTTAAATGGAAATAAATAAATGACATTGCTAGCCATAGGATAAATCCCTAGGCTTTCGGTTCTTTCTTTTAATTGTTCTATAGAAAACCCTGAAATCGGCTCACGCCCGCCCCAAACCAACAAGCCTTTTTTAGCATAGTCTTCGAGTACTTCTATGGTTTTCCCATTTTTAAGCTCAATCACAACATTTTTTTCTTTAATTGGGAATAATTGCGCATTTTCATCGGTAACGAACAGGGTCAGGCTTATAGCTGTCGCTATTTGTTCTTGGTATGGCGCGATAATAATTCCATTACTAGCAACTGGCGTGATGCTTAGTTGGGAAAACTGCAAATCAGTTATAGCATCTTGATTGGGAGCTCGACCACTCCATATAAGAATGCCTTCAGGGAACGCGGCTAAAGGTTCTTGGCTGTCATTGATCTCTAGTATTTTTCCGTCATCAAATTTAATAACCAGACTTTGTCCTGCATAGCGCGTTAAAGCACTATTTTGGTCAACAGTAAAAATTTTCATTTAATTTCATTCCCCAACAGCCAGGCATAAGATCATAACGGTTAGCTATCGTTTTAAGTTGGTATTTTTGTTTAGCTTGCATTTTTTCTATTTTTGTTTATGATTGAGTAATCACTCAATTAATCTGTTTGTATATGGCTCGTCCTCGTAGTGAAGATAAACGTAATGCAATTTTAAGTGCTGCTATCGAAACATTAGCAGAGCTTGGCGAACGTGCGTCTACTTCAAAAATTGCTAAAGTTGCTGGCGTGGCAGAAGGCACTTTATTTACCTATTTTAGTAATAAAGAAGAATTGCTTAATCAGTTATATCTTTCGCTCAAGGCTGAGCTACGTCAGGTCATGATGCTTGGTTACCCTACCGACTCAGACTTACAAACACAAATGTCGCATATCTGGCAAAGCTATTTGGACTGGAGTTTAGAAGCTCCCCTTAAACGTAAAGTAATGGCGCAGCTTTCAACATCGGAACAAATTACTGAGCAAAGTAAACAAATTGGTATGCAAACCTTTTGTGATTTTACTCAAAACATTCAAGATCGTATTAACGATGGCAAATTAAGAGATTATCCACCGTTATTTATTGCTTCGATTTTAGGTGCGCTTGCCGAAGTTACACTTAATTTTATTGCCCAAGACCCTTCTCAAACCGAACTTTATCGCAAATCTGGCTTTGAAGCGTTTTGGCATGCCGTTTCAATATAGATAAAAGAGTAAGGATGCACGGCGTCCTTATTTTTAAACCAATTAATGAGTGAGTAAATACTCATTTAAATGAGTTAAAATAAGCACTTAACCCAAGTTCTTATTTGTACATATAGGTTTGTTCCAATAAGGAAAAACAAGATGACGATTTCAAACACAACAAACTTGCCTTCTCCGTTAATGCCATCTCAGCAGCACAATGGCAAATTTAGAAATACGCGTCCGAACCAACACAAGCCTTCTTTTGGCAAAACACTTCAACTTATGTGGAAGTTTCTTTTTAACAAACCAAAAGACACTGTACCTAACAAAGAAATTCCTGTTTTAAGCTTAACCAAAGAACAGCTTTTAAGTGCGCCTGATCGCTCTCTATTTCGTTTAGGCCACTCAACCATTTTGTTAAAACTGCAAAATGAGTTTTGGTTAACCGACCCTGTTTTTTCTGAACGTGCTTCACCTTTTCAATGGATTGGGCCAAAACGTTTTCACCAGCCACCGATTAGCATTGCAGACTTACCATCTATTAAGGGTGTGATTTTGTCGCATAACCACTACGACCACCTCGACTACCATGCGGTTATGCAGCTTAACGATAAAGTTGAACATTTCTTAACGCCGCTTGGTGTGGGCGATACCCTTATTAAATGGGGAATTCCAGCAGAAAAAGTTCAACAACTCGACTGGTGGGACACCACGCATATAGATGGACTTGAACTGGTCGCTACCCCTGCCCATCATTTTTCAGGCCGTGGTATGGGCGATAGCAATGCAACGCTTTGGGCTTCTTGGGTGATTATTGATAATGACTTACGTGTGTTTTTTAGCGGTGACACGGGATATTTTGATGGGTTTAAAGAAATTGGACATCGTTATGGTCCGTTTGATTTGACCATGTTAGAAACTGGCGCTTACGACCCTGAATGGCCCGATGTTCATATGCAACCAGAGCAAACTTTACAAGCACATTTAGACTTAAAAGGACGTCATTTGTTGCCTGTACATAATGGTACTTTTGACTTGGCGCTTCATGCTTGGGACGACCCGTTTGAACGTATTGTGGGTTTAGCTCATGAAAATAATTTAGCCATTAGCACACCGCAAATGGGACAACTCTTGAACTTAAACGAGCCGAATGTTGAAAATTATTGGTGGCGTTCATAGTTTGATAAAAATAAGCCGAACACTCCATTTGCAGTATTCGGCTTATCTTATTTATAACTTTGAGTGATTTTCACGAAGCACTCTTTTCAAGCGTTTCTATAATCGCTAAAGCTGTCTTTTTAGCTGAAAACGGGTTTTGACCAGTAATCAAATTGCCATCTTGAACGACATACGGCGCGAAAGGAATAAAAGCCTTTTCATAACGAGCGCCATATTCTTTAGCGAGCTCTTCGGCATTGTACGGCACTTTTTTCGCTACCCCTGCCAAAACCTCTTCACTCCATGCAAAGCCAGTTAACTTTTTACCTTCTATTAGACGTTTGCCATTTGAAAGTCTGACGTTGAGCAAACCGCAATAACCGTGGCATACACTCGAAACAATCCCACCTTTTTCATAAATATTTTTGGTGATTTCTTGCAGTTCAGGGTTATCTAAAAAATCCCACATCACACCGTGACCACCCGTGTAATAGATCACGTCATAATCTTGCCAATGAATATCGGAAGGCTTAAAAGTATTTGCTAACAGGGTAATAAAAGCTTGGTCTTTTTCTCTGGCTTTAACAGATTTATCTGCAACCAAAGGCGCAAGCGATTTAGGCTCGATTGGGGTTTTTCCGCCATTTGGGCTGACAATATCTTGCACATAACCTTGCTTTTCAAACTCATCATAAGCATGGGTGAGCTCTCCTAACCACAGTCCAGTTTCTTGGTCTACATCCTTGTAGAGTGAAACATTGGTCACGACATGTAATATGCGTTTAGACATTTTGTCACCTCTTTTTTCATACTTATAATTCTATTCTTTCATCTATCAAAGCATAGAAAGCTGTTACTGAAAGTGTGTGCTTGGTAAAGTTATGAACCTTGCTTTTAAATGACTATAAGTCTAAAGTTAACTTGAATGTCAATAGAGTATGTGGTTATGAATATTAGCGAGTTATCGAAACTAAGTGGTTTAAGTACCCCTACAATTCGTTATTACGAGCAAATCGAACTCTTGCCTAAAGCAAAAAGAAAGTCGAATGGTTATCGTGAATATACGGATAACGATTTAAAGCAACTTTCTTTAATTCAACAGGCCCAGCAAGTTGGTTTTTCTTTAGCAGAAATTAAATCATTTTTACCGTCCAAGGTGACTACTTGGAACCATGACGCACTCATCCAAACACTTGAATCTAAAATTCAGGAAATCGAACTTTTAGAACAAAAGCTTAAAGTCAGTAAGCAAAATTTACTCACTATGATTGAAGCAATTAATAACAAACCTGATGAAATTACCTGTGAAGAAAATGCCGAACGCCTTATGAATCTCTATTACGATAAATCAAAAACGCCGTAAACCTATAGAATTCTATTGACCTTAAAGTACACTTTAAACATACGATGGATCACAGGTGATAAATGAGGAACCTGTGATGTTTAAAGTGTGGAATTTTCAACGTTGGTTAAGCATTATTTTTGCCATTCTTTTATCTACAAATGTGGTTTATGCCGCAGGTTCAGATAAAGCTCAAAGCTTTGCAAAAACAAATGGAAAAATTTTAGTCGTCATGACTAATCATTCGGCTTACCCTTCTCGTTCAGATAAAACAGGACTTTGGCTAACCGAACTCACCCATTTTTATGATGTTGCATTAGCTGCCGGCTATGAAATGGACTTTGTAAGTCCTTTAGGTGGTGCAGTGCCTCTAGATGAACGTAGCTTAAAGTCTATTTACTTAGACAAATCTGCCCGTCAGCATTTAGCCGACCCAGCATTTATGCAACGGCTAAAAACAACATTAACTCCGAACGCGATTAATCCTACCCAGTACAAAGCCATTTACTATACGGGTGGGCACGGCACCATGTGGGATTTCCCAAATAATAAAGCTTTGCAAAATATTAGCGAACAGATCTATCGCCAAGGTGGAGTCGTTTCAGCAGTCTGTCACGGTGTAGGTGGTTTATTACCTTTGCAGGATGAAAATGGCAAACCGTTAATTGCAGGTAGAACTGTTACGGGTTTTGCAAATATAGAAGAAACACTTTCTGGTATTAAGTCTCAAGTTCCATTTTCTTTACAAAATGGACTCATTGAACGTGGTGCAAAATATAAAGAAGCATTTATTCCGTTTACCTCATATGTGGTTTCAGACGACAGAATTATTACTGGACAAAACCCTCAGTCGAGTAAAGAAATTGCCGAAGCAGTAGTTAAACGTTTAAGCAGCATGAAATAAATCTAAAAAGACGAATTACAGACTAGCCTTGTAATTCGTCTTTCTCATATAAATATTATAGAAAAAATTAACCAACCTTTTGATAGTGAAGAGCTATCGCACCAGAAGCAAAGGTTTTATTTTCAATAAGTTTAAGATTGGTCTTTTGCTGAATCCCTTGGAATAGTGGAAAGCCACTACCAATTAAAACGGGCGAAACCGTAATTTTATATTCATCAATTAAACCAAGTTGCATTAGATAGTGTGCAAACCGTGGACTCCCCAAAATCACCATATCCTTGCCCGGTTGCTGCTTGAGCTTATTAATTTCTTCTTCAACATGATCTTTCACAAGTCTGGAATTATTCCATTCAACTGTATCTAAGGTGGTTGAAAAAACGATTTTTTCTGTCTTTTCAATCCACTCAGCATGATTTCGTTCATGCTCCGAAGCTTCGGGGTTTGAAAGCATGGTTGGCCAATAATTATGCATCATCTGGTAAGTCGCACGTCCCCAAATTACCGTATCGGCAGTGCTCAAGATTTTATTTGCATGATTTGCTAAATCGGCATCATAAGCAATCCAACCTATGTCCATTGCCCCATTTGGTCCTTCGACAAAACTATCAAGCGATGCATGTAGAAACAGTATGAGTTTTCTCATTATTCTCATTCCTTTGTTATGAAAAAGATTTATCGCTTTTTAGTATATTCAATTTAAATGATGTCTTATGGAGTGTTTTGTTTTCTGATTTTTCTAGTATCTATATAGCCCTATATCTTCCTGAAATATATATAAATTATATAAATGACCCGAACAAGAATGACTCCTTATTCGGGTTATCTATAAACATACTGTTTTAATAAAGACTTGGTTAAGTAATGACTAGCGGCCCAGAACCCGGCAGCTCGGTCACTAGCTTATAGCCCATTAGTTTTGCGGGTGTATATGTACCGCCTTTTACGGTATTTTTGAGTAAATAATTCACCACAGTCAGTGAGCCATTTACGGTAAGACTATAGGCGTTTTCCGTTTGAATACGGGCAGTTTTGATTTCCCCACGTGCATTTCTTGCTTCACCCCAAACATAGGTAGGTACTTTCGCGCGAAGCTCCTCATTTGGCCCCACAACCGTTTTTTCAATACGTGACTTAATAAACTTCTGCACAACATTGATTTTTAATACCGGGCGTACATAGTTCAGCATTTTCGCGCCAAAAATCATTTTAGGAAATGCGGGTACAAATACTTCAATGTTTGGAATGCCGGTTGTATAGAACGCTGTAGATACGTCCCCCCAAGGAACACTCATGGCACTTTTTTTGCCATCACCAAAATCAATAGTCCGGACATAATGTGCTAACGGAACAGTGGTAATTTTTCCGTTTTTACGAATTTTTCCACCTTCGGCCATACCTTCTGTACTTGTTTTGGCTGTACCCGGTGAAAACCCAGTTCTAGAGTCAAAACCAAGCGCTAAATGGGTCGCATCTGGCAGTGCTTCTTTCAAGGCAGCAGCAACACAGTCTGTTGGAATGACATCGAAACCCACACCCGGACAAAGCACAATATCGGCTTTTTCGGCTTGGCTGTTCAGTGACTGTGCCAATTCAAATACAGCAATTTCACCCGTAATATCTAAATAGTGAGCACCTGCATTTATACAAGCTTCCATCATAGGCTTCGATGTCGCTGAAAAAGGCCCTGCACAGTGCATAACCAGTTTAAAACCTTGAAGTTGCTCACTTATTGCATCTACGTTATCAAGTCCAAAAGCTTTATAGTCAAGCCCCAACTCTTGAGCAAGTGCTGCAACCTTAGCTTTGTTACGGCCAGCCAAAGTCGGTTTTAGACCTTGGCGTACAGCTTCACGAGCGATTAATTCGCCCGTGTAGCCATTTGCTCCATAAATTAACCAGTTTGAATCGTTAAGATTTGTCATAACACAACTCACTTTTTAAGAAGCAAATGAATAATCACGCATGCCTTTTTTATACTGGCGAGTACGGCATGACATCGCTGATTGTTGCAAAATTAAAGCCCAAGCTGGTGAAACATTTGGTTTTGTTTTTTTACCAGCACTTAAATTACGTAACTGGAATTTGACCACAGCCATATTGGCAAGTGAAGCCAATGTTTTATTTTCCCATGTAATTGGTTTGAGTTCAGGTGAAATATTTTGGCCTTGTTTCCAAGCATTCGGCAAATTAGGTTCAATGGCTAAAGCTGTGGCAATACCGACCATATCTACACCACTTTCAATTACTTTTTCTGCTACTTGTTTACGGCGTATGCCACCTGTCACCATAACAGGCATTTTGGCAACTTTACGAATTTCTTGTGCAAATTCTAAAAAGTAAGCTTCACGGGCAAGTGTACGACCATCACGTGCTTGGCCTTGCATTGCAGGCGCTTCATAACTACCACCTGAAAGTTCAACCAAATCGACTGCCTGCTCATTTAACATTTTAACCACTTGTTGAGCATCTTCAGCGCTAAAACCGCCACGCTGGAAATCGGCTGAATTTAGTTTCACTGCAACCGTAAACTGTGGCGAAACCACTTTACGAACCGCTTCCACAATCTCAATTAAAATACGAGCGCGGTTTTCTAAAGAACCACCCCAACGATCTTGGCGTTTATTGCTGAGTGGAGAAAGAAACTGGCTTAGTAAATATCCATGCGCTGCATGAATTTCCACACCAGTAAATCCTGCTTTTTCACCTAATCGTGCCGTGTTTGCAAAACGCTGAATCACTTCTGCAATCATGGATTCAGTCATTTCAATTGGTGTGTTAAAGCGATTTGACATTTTGCCAAGATCTAGTGAAACAGCTGATGGCGCCCAAGTCTGCTGACCTAGGTTAGCTTGCATTTGTCGACCCGGATGGTTAATTTGAAGCCAAACCTGAGCACCTTTGGAACGGCTAATTTGTGCCCATTTTTTGAAAGTATCTAGATGCTTTTCATCTTCAAGAACCACACCGCCCGGTCCAGTCATCGCTCGGCGGTCTACCATCACATTTCCGGTAATGATTAGACCTACGCCACCATTTGCCCAAGCCTGATATAAACGCATTAATTCTTCTGATGGTGCATGGTTTAAATCAGCCATGTTTTCTTCCATTGCCGCTTTAGCAATACGGTTAGGAACATATGAGCCATTTGGGAATACTAATTTTTCGAACACTTTCATTGGAATGACCTCATTCAGTATGGCTTTACTTTAAGATTAAAGCTAACTTTAATGTCAATACCTTTTATTATTTCTCTCTTTATTACTTTTAATTTCATGGGGTTATAAATAAAAAAGAGGCACTTAATAGGCCTCTTTTTTTAAAGTTTATAGCTTTAAATTATTCGCGAATAAACGCTAATAAGTCCGCATTAATTACTTCATGGTTTACGGTTAACATACCGTGAGAAAAACCTGGGTAGATTTTGAGTTGGCTATTTTGAAGTAACTCAGCAGATTTCACACCAGACGTCTTATAAGGCACGATCTGGTCGTCGTCACCATGTAATACCAAAACAGGAATGGTGATTTTCTTTAAATCTTCGGTAAAGTCAGTTTGTGAGAACGCCACAATACCATCGTAATGTGCTTTTGCACTGCCCGTCATACCCTGACGCCACCAGTTAGCAATAATACCTTCAGATGGTTTCGCATCTGGTCGGTTAAAACCATAGAATGGGCCAGATGGGAGGTCTCGGAAAAATTGTGCACGGTTGGTGAGAACCTGATTTTGAAGGTCATCAAAAACTTCTTTTGGTAAACCTTCAGGATTATTTTCAGTTTTAACCATAAGCGGTGGTACTGCACTGACAAGAACAGCTTTCTTGACGTTTTCCTGACCATGGCGAGCAATATAGTGAGCCACTTCACCACCACCTGTTGAATGGCCAATATGAATTGCATTTTTAATGTTCAGATGTTTAACCACTTCTGCAACATCATCTGCGTAATGGTCCATATCGTGACCATCCCATACCTGACTCGAACGCCCATGTCCACGGCGGTCATGAGCAACTACACGAAAACCTTCTTTAAGGAAAAAAAGCAATTGTGTATCCCAATCATCTGAACTCAAAGGCCAACCATGATGAAAAAATAGAATTTGGGCATCACGTGGTCCCCAATCTTTATAAAAAATCTCTACACCGTCTTTTGTCGTTACGTATCCCATCTTTGTTCTCCTGCTAAAAAACTACTTATAGATTGGTTATAAAATTTGAATATTGATACTAAGCTTAAAGTTAACTTTAAGGTCAATTACTTTAATTGTATTTTTAAAATAAAATTTATATGAAAGCACGGCCTTAAACTCTTCTCATCTTTCCCCTTTTTTATTTCATTTAAATGTCAAAGCCTTTAGCCATCAAAATTAAAATCTTGACTTTAAAGTGAACTTTAAACTTATAGTTTCTGTAGTGGTTCTAAATTAACACGTCTTCATATGGACAGCATTAGATACTCGGTCAATTAATGTAAAGGTGAATTTTCATGGATATAAAACAACAATTTACTGAGGTTGAATTTGGACAACAAAAAATCAAAGTACCTAAAGGTGGTTATTATGACCGTTTTAGAATGAATCCCGATTTAGATGAAGTCGCTCAAGACCCTGCTGCTGGTAATATCGACTTTTTCCGTCATATTCCTAAAAAAATTGTGGAGTCCCGTGTAGGTCCTGTTTGGGCACCCAACTTTTATTATCGTAGCGCAAATGTGCAACTGCTGATGCTTGCGCCTATTAAACAGATTAAAGCAAAACTTCCTGCTGACTTAACACCATTACAGCCCTTCCCGGGTTATGGGTTGGTCGCTGTTACGTTCTTTACCTATTCGGTTTGTGACAATGACCCTTATAACGAAGTGTCGATTGCGATTGTGGTACGCAAGCCTAATGCGCATGGGCCACATATTGCAGAACTAATCAAATCGATGCGCCAACGTCATTTTTATGCACATGTTTTGGCGTTACCTGTCGATACAGAAATTGCCAGAGTGCGGGGTGTATATGGTTATCAATTACCGAAATGGCTGACTAAAATTGACGTGAACATTAACTCAAAAAGCGTTCAAGCCAATATTTTTGGTCTTAATGGTAAGTTAGATTTAAGTTTAGAGACTGCTGTCCCCCCTTTAAAACATGTTGACTCTGAAACACATATTAATAAAGCAACCATGCTACATATTGTTGATGGCAAATGGCACCAGACAGAGGTTCAATCGAACATTCTTTCTTTCGCGCAAAAACTTTTTCCAAGGAAAGTACGACTTGTGAAAAACGAAGGCCCTTTAACAAAGCTATTAAATGAACTAGGTGCTTCAAAAATTTTGCGTTTAGATGTTATAGAAGATGCACAAGTCGTGCTTAATTTGCCTACTCCGCTATAGATTTATTATTCGAAATATAAAAAAGAGACCAACATATGGTCTCTTTTTATTTTTTAGATTGCTTCTCTAGTCATCTCACCATTCACCAGTCTTAAAATCTGCAATGGGTTGCTGTCTTTTAAAGCTTCTGGCAATAAACTTTGCGGATAGTTCTGGTAACACACAGGTCTTAAGTAACGGTCAATAGCTAATGTTCCAACTGAGGTGCCTCTTGCATCTGAAGTGGCTGGGTATGGCCCGCCGTGTACCATTGCATCACATACTTCAACACCCGTTGGGTAGCCATTTATAAGTAATCGACCGGCTTTTTCCTCTAAAACTGGCACTACATCTGCAAACTCGGTTAAGTCAGCTTCGTCGGCAATTAAAGTCGCAGTCAGTTGACCATTCATGCTTTGTAGCGCCTGAATGAGTTGGGCTTTATCTTCAACTTCAATAATGACTGTGGTTGGCCCAAAGATTTCTTCCTGTAAAAGCTGGTCACCCGCCAGTAAAAGCTCAACATCAGCTTTAAATAATTGCGGCTGAGCCTGATTGCCTTGTTGAGTTTGACCCGCCAAGTGTTCAATCCCTTGATGCTGGGTTAAGTACTCAAGACCAGCGGTATAACTTTTTAAGGTTCCGGCATTGAGCATAGTTTGTGCAGGCTTAGTCCACATAATGTCGGTTAGGTTGCTAATGAGCTGGCTAAATTCGACCGATTTAATACCCAAGATTAAACCCGGATTGGTACAGAACTGACCACAGCCTAAAACCACCGAATCAGCCAAGTCCTGTGCAATTTTTTCACCACGATTTTTTAAGGCTTCTGGCAACATCAGCATCGGGTTAATACTGCTCATTTCCGCAAACACCGGAATCGGTTGTGGACGGGCTGCGGCCATGTCACATAAAGCGCGACCACCACGTAATGAACCCGTAAAACCTACAGCCTGAATTAAAGGATGCTTAACCAGTGGTTCACCTACGCCATTACCATAGATCATGTTAAACACACCTTTAGGCATATTTGTTTTTTCTACGGCACGTTCAATTGCCTGAGCTACAAAGTCTGCTGTGGCCATATGTCCACTATGGGCTTTTACCACTACAGAGCAACCTGCTGCCAGTGCCGAAGCAGTGTCACCACCCGCAGTTGAGAATGCTAAAGGAAAGTTACTTGCCCCAAAGACTGCAACAGGGCCAACACCGACTTTAATCTGGCGCAGGTCTGGGCGTGGTAAAGGCTGACGCTCTGGTAAAGCAGTATCAATACGGGCACCTAAAAAATCACCACGTCGCAACACTTTGGCAAATAAACGCATTTGTCCACTGGTACGGGCACGTTCACCTTGTAAGCGTGCAAGTGGCAAAGCGGTTTCCTGTGACACGATTTCAAGAAAATCTGTACCCATTGCATCGAGTTCATCGGCAATATTTTCTAGAAAAACAGCACGCTGTTCAGGTGTGGTATGGCGGTAAGTCTTAAACGCTTGACTGGCAGCTTCACAGGCCTGATTAACCTCTTGCTCGGTTGCATGGTGAAAATCATAAGACAAAGTTTCACCAGTTGTTGCATTTACACTTTTCAATAAGCTTGTACTTTGTGCGCTACGTGAACCGCCAATAAAGTTGTGTCCAATGACCATTTTTATATTCCTTAGAGAGTAATAACTGAACCGATCGGTAACTCGGGTTGCATATGAGCAAGTTTGTTTCTGAGTGGATAACCAAACTCTTTCATTTCTATTTCAAACTCATCATTAACTTGTGCTTGAATACCATCGGCAAAGGATAGAGTGGCTGTACCGAAATAATGGATATGAACATCGCCTGCTTTTAAGAATTGTTGATACTTAAAGTGGTGATATTCCAGATTTGCCAAGCTATGACACATATTGTCTTCACCTGACAAAAACTCTTTTTCCCAAATGATTTGTCCATCACGGCGCAAACGGCTGGTTCCGACTAAATGTTTTGGTAATTCGCCTGTCCGTAAAGCTGGACCAAAACTACAAAAACGCAATTTTGAATGGGCCAGATATAAATAGTTACGGCGCTCCATTACGTGATCAGAATATTCATTGCCCAGTGCAAACCCGATTCGGTAAGGCTTTAAGTCCTCTCCAATAACATAGAGGCCTGCAATTTCAGGTTCTTCGCCGCCGTCTTCAGCAAATGGAGGTAAAGGCAGCTCTGCTCCCGGTCTTACCACAATTGAACCGTCGCCTTTATAAAACCATTCCGGTTGTGCACCGATCTGACCTTCGGCTGGACGCCCCTTTTGTAATCCCCATTGAAATATCCGCATGGTGTCGGTCACCGAGCTGTCATCGCTTAAATTTTGTTGATGCATTTTGTCTCGTGCAGATGCAGAACCTAAATGGGTTAAACCTGTACCGGAAATTAAACAATGCGTTGGATCTGGATGATCTAAAGGCGGCAATACCTTTAAGTCTGCTAATAAAGATGAATAATCATAAGTTTCGGACTCAAACCCTAACGCCTCAATTTGTTGCTCTAATGAAACTTTATTGCGGATTGCTAAAAGTGCTAAATCACGAACCGATTGAATATCTTTAACCGGATATGCCATGTTGCCTTCTACTTTGGCGACGGCACGTTGATTTGCACGATTCTCAAATTGAATAATTTGCATGTTTTATTCCTTACAAAGGCTTTTGAATATTCACTGTTTGTGTTTTTTGGCGTTCGAGCTTGGCATAGACGATGTAGGTTAAAATCAAGCCAAAAAGCATGACAATAGATAAGAAATACAAACCAGCAGCCATATTTCCCGTGTATTCTTTTAACAGTCCGATACTAAATGGCCCGACATAGCCACCTAAATTTCCAACAGAGTTAATTAAGGCAATACCAGCTGCTGCACTTGCACCCGTTAAGAAACGACCAGGTAGTGTCCAAAACACGGCAGTCGATGAAAATAGACAGAACGCAACTACAGCCAAAGCTGCCAACTGCATAACTGGCGAATTTAGCCAACCACTTAAAAACATTGCACAAGCACCTAGTGCATATAGAAAACTTAAGTGTCCGTAACGATCGTTCAGGCGGTCAGTACTACGTGGAATAATGAGAAGTCCAATAATTCCAAAAATATAGGGAATGCTAGATAAGAACCCAATTTGAATATCACTACCTCCGCCAAATTGCTTAATAATGGTAGGAAGCCAGAGATTTAAACCATAAATACTTAAAGTTACTGGTAAATAGTAGAGTGCTAATAAAAGTACGCGTTTGTCTTTTAAGGCATGTAGTGGATTGGCATGTCGGGGTTGGTCATATTCAGCTTCATCTTTAACGAGTTCATTTTTAAGCCATTGTTTTTGTTCAATGCTTAACCATTTCACTTTATCAATGTTATCGGGCAGCCACAAAAATGTCGGTAAAGCCAATAAAACCGCAGGTAAGCCAACTGCAACGAACAACCATTGCCAGCCGTGTAAATTTGCAATGCCATCCATTCCAAGTAATAGACCCGCTAAAGGCCCTGCAATCATCATGGCAATCGGTTGTGAAAGTACAAACATTCCCATAATTTTTCCGCGATGCCGCACTGGATACCACTGTGTAATCAGGTATAAAACACCAGGGAAAAAACCCGCCTCTGCTACACCGAGTAAAAACCGTAAGAGATAAAAACTTTTAGGGCCTTGAATAAGCGCCATGGCCATGGTGATGAGGCCCCATGTTAATAAAATGCGGGTAAACCATTTACGAGCACCAAATTTGTCTAAAAGCAAATTACTTGGAACTTCAAAAAGAAAATATCCAATAAAAAATAAGCCAGCTCCTAGACCATAGGCAGCATCACCAATTCCTACATCAGCACCCATATGCAAATGGGCAAATCCGACAGCGGCCCGATCAATGTATGCCACCAGATATAGTATGACTAATGCAGGTATCAGCTTAAACGTGACCGTCCGTATTACATCCTTTTCGAAATCCATGTTCGACTCCATTTCCTATTATTTACTTATAGAGCATCTTGCTCGTAAATTATCCTTTCAATTTAAAATATAGTAATACTATTTAAATTTCAAACCTTTTAAAAATAAAATTTATGGTGTATTTTTAATTAAATTAATTCTAATAGTAATACTATATAGGGAAATTTGTATGAATAACAAACAAGTTCTTCGTTCGGCTGCCTGGTTTGGTACAACGGATAAAAATGGCTTTATGTATCGTAGCTGGATGAAGAACCAAGGAATTCCAGATCATGAGTTTCAAGGCAAGCCCATCATTGGGATTTGTAATACGTGGTCTGAACTCACCCCATGTAATGCGCATTTTCGAAAAATTGCCGAACATGTAAAAAAAGGGATTTTAGAAGCGGGCGGCTACCCTGTTGAATTTCCAGTATTTTCAAATGGTGAGTCGAATTTACGTCCTACCGCCATGTTTACCCGTAACTTAGCCAGTATGGATGTCGAAGAAGCTATTCGTGGTAACCCTATTGACGGTGTGGTCTTACTGACAGGTTGTGACAAAACCACGCCTGCATTATTAATGGGAGCTGCAAGCTGTGATATTCCAGCCATTGTAGTGACTGGCGGTCCCATGCTGAATGGTAAGCACAAAGGTAAAGACATTGGTGCAGGTACCATCGTTTGGCAAATGCATGAAGAACTCAAAGCAGGCAAAATTGATTTAAATGAATTTTTATCTGCCGAGTCTGGTATGTCTCGTTCGGCTGGTACATGTAACACCATGGGCACCGCTTCTACAATGGCGTGTATGGCTGAAGCCTTAGGTACTTCCTTACCCCACAATGCGGCCATTCCAGCGGTAGATTCTCGCCGTTATGTGTTGGCTCATCTTTCTGGTATGCGTATTGTTGATATGGTCCATGAAGATTTACGCCTTTCTAAAATCTTAACCAAAGAAGCCTTTGAAAATGCCATTAAGGTCAATGCAGCTATTGGTGGTTCAACCAATGCCGTAATTCACTTAAAAGCAATTGCTGGACGCATTGGGGTTGATTTACAACTCGATGACTGGAACCGTGTTGGCCGCGGCATGCCAACCATTGTCGACTTACAGCCATCGGGCCGTTTTTTAATGGAAGAGTTCTATTATAGCGGCGGCTTGCCAGCCGTAATTCGTCGCATGGGTGAAGCCAATCTCTTACCACATCCTCAAGCTTTAACCGTAAACGGACAAACCATTTGGGAAAATTGCCAGCAATCACCTATTTATAACGATGAAGTGATTCGGAAAATAGATAACCCAATTCGACTAGATGGCGGCATGTGTATTTTACGCGGAAATTTAGCGCCTAAAGGTGCGGTGCTTAAACCGTCTGCTGCTACACCGGAGTTGATGAAACACCGTGGCCGTGCAGTCGTATTTGAAAACTTCGATGATTATAAAGCCCGTATTAATGACCCAGATCTAGATGTCGATGAAACTTGTATTCTTGTGATGAAAAATGCCGGCCCTAAAGGCTATCCGGGCATGGCCGAGGTAGGAAATATGGGGCTGCCACCAAAAATTTTAGCCAAAGGCATTACCGACATGGTCCGTATTTCCGACGCACGTATGAGTGGAACAGCTTATGGCACTGTAGTTTTGCATGTTGCTCCAGAAGCCATGGCAGGTGGGCCTTTGGCTGTAGTTCAAAATGGTGACTTTATTGAACTGGATGCCTACGCTGGAAAACTTCATCTAGAAGTGAGTGATGAAGAGCTTCAGCAACGTCTTGAAAATTTAGGGCCTCCAGCTCCACCAAGTTTTATTGGCGGCTACCGTAAGCTCTATGTAGAACATGTTTTAAAAGCCGATGAAGGCTGCGATTTTGATTTCTTGGTCGGTTGCCGCGGCTCGGAAGTTCCACGTCATTCTCATTAATATTTATTCTTGAAAAAGATGATCTTGTTAAAAGACAAGGTCATCTATACCATAGGATATTCAACATGTCGTAATAGTGAAATATGAGTAAAGCTGACTATAAAAATCCTATTCCAAGCAAAAGCCAACATGCATTAATTGTTCAACAATTGGGATTAAAAATCGTTTCTGGAGAAATCTCAGAAAATGAAAAACTCCCAAGTGAAGTTGATTTATGTGAAGAATATAAAGTCAGCCGCCCTGTCTTTCGCGAAGCCATCCGTGTTTTAAATGCTAAAGGTTTAACTTACTCAAGACCTAAAATCGGGACTGTAGTTAGACCGAAAGAAGAATGGCATTTGCTCGATCCGGATGTATTGTTTTGGTTGATTCAAACGACACCTGAGCACGAGTTTTTTAAAACCCTTTCTACTGTACGACGAGTTTTAGAACCAGAGCTTGCTTATATCGCGGCAAGCACAGCAAATGAAGAGGATATTGAGCGCATTAAACAAGCCTATAATGGGATGGAAAAAGCGACAACAGTTGAAGAGTTTATAGAACCCGATATTCAGTTTCACTTAGCAATTGCTAAAGCAACGCATAATGATTTATTGGCTTATATGTCAAAAATGTTGGTTTTACCTTTGCAACAATCAATTCAAGTAACAAGCCTACGTCCAAATTTGCAAGGCCATTCGCTACCAAGACATAAAGCAATTTTGACAGCAATTGAAAATAAAGATCCGCTCTCTGCTCGCCATGCTTCACTCGTTCAGCTAGATGACACTAAGATGGCGTATGATTTAATTAAAAAATAATTTTGTATATGAAATTTTTAAAGCCTGATAACAAAAAGTGATCAGGCTTTTTATTTATAAATTAGAACACTTTTTTTACAGAGACTGTAAAAGTTGAATCAATTGGATTTGAAATAGGTGCACCCGGCTCACCATTGCTATACTTTTTATAATAAGCATTTTTATCCCATGCCTTGGTATAGGCTAATCCTGTACTCCAACCATCACCTAAATCTTTAATTACTTCGGCTTTAACATCTTGAAAGTTCGACTCTGAAAAGTTTTTGATTCTTTCATAGCCATAGTGGGCACCAAAAGTCCAAGTTTCACTGATCGGCTGAGTAAAGTTAACATCTAAATAACTTGATCCTCTTGACCTTTTACCAGCAGGTCCACCCATGGTTTTAGAGTTATAACCAGCATAATCTGGCGTGTAAGTCACAAAGTATTTAAGGCTTAAAGGACCATAGCCAATTTGAGGTACAATTTCACCATAGTTATAACTCGTACTTCCCGTTTCTGGTGTACTTTTAGCGCCTGGATAGTAATAATAAAAAATAGACATACCAATCGAGAATTTATCGATTGTTTTTAAATAACCTGTATAAAAATCCCATTCAACTGAAGCATCTCGCAGATAGTTAGAGCTGACACTTGATGCCCAAGTTCCTACAAAAAAACCATTCGGGTTAGCATAATCCAGTCCACCTTGTAAGGCTGGTTTACCCCAAGTTTGTTGGAAACCACGTGAAATATATTGACTAGCAAAAGTCACATTCGCGCTATAAGGAGAAGTTTTTTCTTGTTCTTTTAATTGTTCCGCATGTACAACGCTAGTAGACATAATAAGTGAAGCTAAACTTAAAATTTTTCTCATTCAATAATTCCTTTTACATATTACCTATAGGTTTAAAGTTTTAAAATAACATGATAATTCAATTTAAAACGTATTAAAAAATTATAAATTTAAATTTCTGGATACTTCTTCTTCGCTATAGATCTCTTCAATGCAATCTAAAATTTTAGGAATATAGGAACTTTGATCCATATTGCGCATGGATAGAGAGATGGGACTATAAGCTTCTAAATCTAAAATATTTAAATAAGTTAGATTTTTCATACCAATATCACAGGCACTTTCCGGAATAATACAAATACCCTCACCGGATGCCACTAAGCCAAGTGCCATATGAATTTCTCTTACTTCAGTCAGCTTGGCTGGAACAAGACCTAATTTGGTAAATAAAGCTTGAATAGTGGTCGAAAAATTTGGTTTAGGTGTGGTTGGATAAGAAAAAATCGTCTCATTGATAATTTGAGATAAATAAATTCCTGACTCTTGGAAATCACTTAATGGGTGTTTTTTATGAATCGCAAGTTTTAATTTTTCTTTGCGAAGTAAAAGCCGTTTAATTGCTGGATCACTAATTGGTAATCGACCAAAACCTAAATCAATTTTACCGAGTTTTAATGCTTCTACCTGATCTCGTGTACCACATTCAATAAGCTCGACATGAATATCAGGATTTTTTTGTCTAAATAGATAAATGACCTGTGGTAATCGCCCATAAAGAAGCGAACTCACATAACCCACTTTAACAACGTTCTCGACCAGCTTCATTTTTTTAGCCATCGAAGCAGCTTGAGCGGTGTGCGTCAAAATTTGCACCGCATGCTGGTAAAAAAACAGCCCTGCTTCCGTTACTTTTAATGGACGAGAGCCTTTTTCGAATAAATCGATCCCTAATTCTTCTTCTAGTTTTTTGATTTGGCGTGTTAAAGGTGGCTGAGCAATAAAAAGCTTTTCTGCGGCTTTCGTCAGACTCTGTTCTTCAACAACGGTAACAAAATAACGTAGATGTCTTAATTCCATTAATATACCTTTTTAGTATCTTAAAATACCGTTCTATATCTATTTTAGGCTATTACATTCTTCTATGGTATACAAACAAGTTCGTAATAGTTGAAACTTCATGTATAGAACCATAGAAACCATACTTGTGGATATTCCAACTATCCGTCCTCACCAGTTGTCTGTGACTACTATGCGTACCCAGACTTTGGTACTCGTTAAAATTACGACCACGGATGGTATTGTCGGTTGGGGTGAAGCCACCACCATTGGTGGGCTGAACTATGGTGAAGAAAGTCCTGAGAGTGTCAAAGCCAATATTGATACCTACTTTGCACCATTACTGACATCAGTTAAAGATTTAAATGTTGCACAAACACTAAAACTGATTCGTAAAAATATTAATGGTAACCGCTTTGCCAAGTGTGCCGTTCAGACTGCCCTACTTGATATTCAAGCCAAACGTTTAGGTGTGCCATTAAGCGAAGTTTTAGGTGGACGTCTGCGTAATAGTTTACCTGTGCTTTGGACGCTTGCGTCTGGTGACACGGAAAAAGATATTGCTGAAGCTCGCAAAATGATTGAGCTAAAGCGCCATAACACGTTCAAACTTAAAATTGGTGCACGTCCTTTACAGCAAGATGTTGACCATGTGATTGCGATTAAAAAAGCATTAGGTGCTGATGTTAGTGTACGTGTAGATGTAAACCGTGCATGGTCAGAACTTGAATGTATTCATGGTATTCAACAGCTCCAAGATGGTGGAATCGATTTAATCGAACAACCATGTGCAATTCAAAATACCGAAGCTCTTGCTCGCCTCACCCATCGTTTTGATGTAGCCATTATGGCAGATGAAGCTTTAACTGGACCTGACAGTGCATACCGTATTGCAAAAAATCATGGTGCAGATGTATTTGCCGTCAAGATTGAACAATCTGGTGGCCTGATTGAAGCATGTGAAGTTGGCAAAATTGCTGGTTTGGCTGGTATCGACCTATATGGCGGCACCATGCTTGAAGGTCCTGTAGGAAGTATTGCATCGGCCCATGTATTTGCAACCTTTGAAACATTAGCGTTCGGCACTGAATTATTTGGTCCGTTATTACTTACCGAAGAAATTTTAAAAGAGCCGCTACGTTACGAAAACTTTGAATTGCATTTGCCAACAGCTCCGGGCTTAGGCATTGAAATTGATGAAGATAAGATTGAGAAATTACGTCGTTAAGGCAACAGGATAAGGAGTTTCCCATGTTATTTCATGTACGTATGGATGTGCATATTCCACTTGATATGCCAGCCGACAAAGCAAATGAAATTAAGGCCGTTGAAAAAGCTTATTCGCAAGAATTACAACGCCAAGGTAAATGGCGTCATATCTGGCGAATTACAGGCCAGTACTCGAACATCAGCATTTTTGATGTCGAGAGCAATGAAGAATTGCACAACATTTTACAGGGTTTACCTCTCTATCCATACATGGACATTGAAGTGATGGCAATGAACCGTCATCCATCTTCTGTTCGTGATGATGATTCGTAAATCCAAAGAATTTTTTTAAATGTGATCTCTGAAGTCCATTTATAAACCAAGCAGATTATTCAGAAGGTAACAAGGAACGTGGTAGCAACTATTTGCTAGCAATACAAAATGCCCGCAGTGCTACCACCCAAAACCGTATTGCATACTTAAGGAGTTTTAGTATGAACCGTCAACAAATTGATGCGCTTGTAAAACAAATGAATGTCGACACAGCAAAAGGTGAAGTCGATGCACGTGTTCAACAAATTGTAGTGCGCCTTCTTGGGGATTTATTTCAAGCCATCGAAGATTTAGACATCCAGCCTTCTGAAGTTTGGAAAGGTTTGGAATATTTTACCGATGCAGGTCAAGCAAATGAACTTGGTCTTTTGGCAGCTGGCTTAGGTTTAGAACATTATCTTGACTTACGTGCAGATGAAGCAGATGCCAAAGCTGGTGTTACTGGCGGTACACCTCGTACTATCGAAGGCCCACTTTATGTAGCTGGCGCGCCTGAATCAGTTGGTTTTGCACGTATGGATGATGGAACTGAAACTGGCAAAATCGATACCTTAATTATTGAAGGTAAAGTAACTGACACGGATGGCAATATTATTGAAAATGCTAAAGTTGAAGTATGGCATGCTAACAGTTTAGGTAACTATTCATTCTTTGATAAGTCTCAATCTGACTTTAACTTACGCCGTACCATTTTCACTGATGCAGATGGTAAATATGTAGCGTTAACCACTATGCCAGTTGGTTATGGATGCCCTCCTGAAGGTACAACACAGGCTCTTCTTAACAAGTTAGGCCGTCATGGTAACCGTCCATCTCACGTTCACTACTTCGTTTCTGCGCCGGGTTACCGCAAGCTAACTACTCAATTCAACATTGAAGGTGATGAGTACTTATGGGATGACTTTGCTTTCGCTACTCGTGACGGTTTAGTGGCAACAGCAGTAGATGTAACAGACCCTGCTGAAATTCAACGCCGTGGTTTAGATCACGCTTTCAAACACATCACATTTAACATTGAATTGGTTAAAGAAGCTGCTGCTGCTCCTTCAACTGAAGTTGAACGTCGTCGCGCTAGTGCTTAATTGAAAGTGTATGTGAGTTAAAAGTTCGCTTTTGACTCACAAAATTTACTCCATTTATTACTACCATTAAGAATTTGAATAAATTTTTAGCGGTAGTAATACATCACGTTACCTCATGCTCTAAGGTTTCTCACATGATTGACAAAAGTAAGTCCTCACTAAGCGAGGTTTTATCGCAGATTAAAGATGGTGCAACCATTCTGATTGGTGGTTTTGGTACCGCAGGACAACCCGCTGAACTCATTGACGGTCTGATTGAACTCGGTGTTAAAGGCTTAACCATTGTGAGCAACAATGCCGGTAATGGTGACTATGGTCTGGCTAAACTGCTTAAGGCCGGTTCAGTAAAAAAAGTGATCTGTTCTTTCCCACGTCAGTCAGACTCTTATGTGTTTGATGAACTGTACCGTGCCGGAAAGGTGGAACTTGAGGTTGTTCCGCAAGGTAATCTGGCTTGTCGTATTCAGGCAGCGGGTATGGGACTTGGAGCAGTGTTTACACCAACAGGCTTTGGAACACTTTTGGCTGAAGGCAAAGAAACCCGTCATATTGATGGGAAAGATTACGTACTTGAATATCCGATCAAGGCTGACTTCGCCCTGATTAAAGCTTATAAGGGCGACCGCTGGGGTAATCTGGTTTACCGTAAATCTGCACGTAACTTTGGCCCGATTATGGCCATGGCTGCGGATGTCACCATTGCTCAGGTTTCTGAAGTGGTGGAGCTGGGTGGATTAGACCCTGAACACATCATCACCCCGGGTATCTTTGTACAGCATGTTGTACAAGTATCGCCCGCACAGTAAGCAATAAGGAGAAATAACATGAGCTACCAGAAACTCAGCCGTGACCAGATTGCACAACGTGTGGCACAAGATATTCCCGATGGCGCCTATGTGAACTTGGGCATTGGCTTACCGACTAAAATTGCCAGCTACTTACCTAACGATAAAGATATT
>NZ_JFXL01000029.1:0-34557 GCF_000588255.1 Acinetobacter sp. 1424608 | reverse complement strand
CGTGTAAAGGTCTTTTACCGCTGCTAAGTACAGCCATCCTTCAACAGTCCATATGTACGTAATATCACTTGACCATGCTTGATTTGGTCTAGTCATTGAGAATTGTTGCTCCAGCAGGTTTTCATAGATCGCTCGATTATGGTCACTATTCGTAGTCCTTTTAAAACGCTTGTGTCGCTTACAATACAGGTGGTTCAGCGCTTTTATCTGACGTACAGCGTACATACTCATTTTTATACCCTGAGCTTGTAAGTATTTGGTTAATCGAATATAACCATAGCTCTGCCTTGTCTCCTCATGGGCTATTTTCACCAATATCGTCTGTTGATTTCGTTGAATCGTTCTTTTGCTCACGCCTCTCTTGAGCCAATCATAAAAACATGAAACTGAAACATGAAGTAATCGAGCCATTAAGGTAATTGGAAAAGAATATCTTTTTTGTTTCATATAGGCGTACCTTACTGACTTTCTTTGGCAAAGTACGCTGCTGCCTTTTTTAAAAATTCACGTTCCATTTCAGCTATTTTGAGCTGTTGTTTGAGTTTTTTATTTTCTTCGAGTAGAGCGTTTAGATCAGGTGAATACTGTTTTGTACCTGCTAAAGTTCCAGCCTTTGCTTTGGTATTCCAATTTGAAAGAGTTTGCATTGAAATGCTAAGTTGTCTAGCTGTTTCCGAGACATTGCCTTGATTGGCTTCAATTAATTTGATGGCTTCAGCTTTAAATTCTGTGGTGTAAGTCTTGTGTTTCTTGCTCATGGTAAACTCCTGATGAGTGTGTTTAGTTTACCAAGTTAAAACCTCCTGTTTTTTCAGCACACATCAATAGAAAACCTGTGTCATCAAATAGTTAAGACCTAAAATGTTTAGTGGAATTTTAGCTTCATAATTTAGATTCTGGTTAAATCTATTAATTTCTGAGATCATTCCATTATCATCTATATAAACTTCAAGTTGAGAATTCTCTGTACAAAAAGAATAAATAAACAACTTGTCTTCATTAAAAATATTTCCTGTTTCACGAAACACCATTTTTTCAACAAGAAATTTTTGTTTATCCTTACATAAAACAAATAAACGAGTCATTACTACTGCGTTAATAAATTTGTCAGCACTAGGAGTTGGCCAGCTTCTAAAGTTACCAATAACTGGAGATGAATCCTTTCTTAGTATTTTTCTGACAGGAATTTCGTACTCTGAAAAGTTAAAACCATTAATAGGTTGCCCATTTTCATTACTAATATGCTGTACACCATAACTAAAAGATGGATTAGGTTGATTGCTAACAGCATAAGTTGATGGATCTACGAATTTAGTTTGCATTAATTTCTCTGTAAATTATGGTGTAAATAAATTTTAAAGAAGACTAACAGATCCTGAATATCTTTATAAAAGAAAAATAGAAACTTCCACTAATTTTCTCCATTTAACATAATGGCTGTAATATGAAATTCAGTGCCTCAGGCCTAAAGAACCAAGTTTATGTCTTGCAAAAACGTATCCTATAGGATACATTTTGCTTATGTACTCAATATATACCACAGAAGCCTTTGATGATTGGTTTACCAAGTTAAAAGATCAACAGGCAAAAAGACGCATACAAGTCCGAATTGATCGGGTTGAAGATGGGAACTTTGGAGATACTGAACCAGTCGGTGAAGGTGTTTCTGAGTTACGTTTCTTCTTTGGACCTGGCTATAGGATTTATTACTGCAAGCAAGGGCAAAGGGTCGTTATTCTCTTAGCAGGCGGAGATAAGTCTACGCAAAGTAAAGATATAAAACTTGCCCTACAATTAGCACAAGATTTAGAGGAGGAGCTGTAAATGGCTATCAAACTTCGTAAATGGGATAGTGCTGAGCATCTTAAAACAGAAGAAGATATGCAAGCTTACCTACAAGCCTGTATCGATGAATCTAATGGTGATGCTGCATTCATTGCTAAAGCTTTAGGTAACATTGCTAAAGCTAAAGGAATGGCTCAATTATCACGAGATACAGGTCTAGGCCGAGAAAGTCTTTACAAAGCACTTTCTGGTGATGTTAACCCTAGTTTTGATACTGTGATTAAAGTTGTAAAAGCACTGAATTTACGCTTAACAATTTAAAAAAAGTTATTTAAAAATGGAGCTTTAAGCTCCATTTTTAAATTTCATATAAGGTGTATTATGTTAATTTTAAGAAAACTAAATAATTTAACCTTAAATATTTTTCATATCGGATTAACTCAAAGGAATAGATTTAAATGGACTAACTCCGTAAGTTAAAGTTTTTTGATTGATTTAATAAATTCAATAAATTGCGGCGAAAAATCTTTAAATAAAGGGACTGTTCTAAATTTTGTGTAAGTACTTAATTTTCATTCATCCTACTGAGGATAATAAAAAGAGGTACTTCACATGGATGAAGCTACAATCAAAAGTATGGCAGCTGAATTAGCTAAAGGTTTAAAAACTCCTGAAGATTTAAACCAAATGACAGCCATATTTAAAAAGTTCATGATCGAAACCGCTCTGAATACTGAGCCTTCTGAACATTTAGGCTATGAAAAGCATCAACCTAAGAAAGGATCTAATGCACGTAATGGTTTTAGCTCCAAAACAGTTCTAACACAAGATGGGCAGCTTGCTTTAGATATCCCTCGTGATCGTGACGGCTCTTTTGAACCACAGATTATTAAGAAGCATCAAACGCGCATTACTAGCATGGATGATCAAATTCTTTCGCTATATGCGAAAGGAATGACAAATAGAGAAATTGTTGCTTTTTTTAAAGAAATGTACGATGCCGATGTATCTGCCTCCCTTATTAGTAAGGTAACGGATGCTGTCATTGAACAAGTGACAGAATGGCAAAATAGAACACTCGATAGTCTTTATCCTGTTGTCTATTTAGATTGCATTGTTGTTAAGGTTCGTCAGCATTCAACAGTAATCAATAAATCAGTTTATTTAGCATTAGGCATTAACTTGGATGGCCAAAAAGAACTTCTTGGCAGGTGGCTTGCTCAAACAGAAGGTTCCAAATTCTGGCTGTCAGTCATGACAGAGCTTAAAAATCGAGGAGTGCAAGATATTCTTGTTGCCTGTGTAGACGGGCTAAAAGGCTTTCCTGATGCGATAGCCTCTGTCTACCCTCATACTGACATCCAGCTGTGTATCGTACATGTTGTACGCAATAGCCTGAGATTTGTGAGCTGGAAGGACTACAAAGCTGTAACAGCAGGATTGAAGGCGATCTATCAGGCAAGTACAGAGGAAAATGCTTTAAAGTCCCTAGATATCTTGTGCGATCAATGGAATCACCAGTATCCAAAAATTGGAGAATCCTGGCGGGCAAATTGGGAAAATATCCGAACGATCTTTAGCTATCCTGCTGAAATACGTCATGCGATTTATACAACAAATGCAATTGAATCATTGAATAGCGTGATCCGCCATTCAACTAAAAAGAGAAAGATCTTCTCTTCTGATGATTCAGTGAAAAAGGTCATTTATTTAGCAACTTCAAATGCTGCTAAAAAATGGACCATGCCAATTCAAAATTGGCGTTTAGCAATGAATTGGTTTACGATTCAGTTCGATGATCGATTAAAAGATCATTTATAAAAAATGGGACTAACACAAAATAATTTACAGGCTCCTAGAAACATGAAAATACATTCTTTTGGTGAACACAATAACATTACTTTATCTAATAATTGTATTGAAGTTCGAGGTGCACGTGAGCATAACCTTAAGGATGTAGATGTTTCTATCCCAAGAAATGCACTTGTTGTTTTCTCAGGTGTATCGGGTTCAGGAAAATCATCACTTGCTTTTGGAACTATTTTTGCTGAAGCACAAAGAAGATATTTCGAATCTGTTGCACCTTATGCAAGACGCTTAATAGATCAGGCCGGAGTACCAGATGTTGATGCTATTGATGGTCTACCACCAGCAGTAGCATTGCAACAACAACGTGGTGCAAGTAATACCCGTTCTTCTGTTGGAAGTGTAACAACTTTATCAAGTCTCGTGCGAATGATTTATTCGCGTGCTGGTGCATATCCTGCCGATCAGCCAATGTTATATGCCGAGGACTTTTCACCGAACACTCCTCAAGGTGCTTGTCCTACCTGTCATGGTTTAGGTCACATTTATGAAGTTACAGAATCGACAATGGTTCCTGACCCAACACTCAGTATTCGTGAGAGAGCTATCGCATCATGGCCACCTGCTTGGCACGGGCAAAACTTACGCGATATCCTAGTAACCCTAGGGTATGATGTTGATCGACCATGGAAAGATTTACCGCAATCGGATAGAGACTGGATTTTATTTACTGAAGAAACCCCAACAGTTCCTGTCTATGCTGGTTTAAGCCCCGCTGAGACTCAATCTGCACTTAAACGTAAACTAGAACCCAGCTATATGGGCACTTTCACTGGTGCTCGTCGCTATGTCCTTCATACTTTTGCTAATACCCAAAGTACGTTGATGAAAAAACGTGTTTCACGTTTTATGGAAGGAAAAATATGCCCTTCCTGTCATGGTAAACGCCTTAAACCAGAAGCCTTATCTATTACCTTTGCTGGAGTAGATATTGGTGAGTTTATGCAACTTTCTTTGGATAAGTTAACTTGCCTGCTTGAGCCCATTGTTCTAGGCAATTTCGACGCTCATGATGCTGGAGAAAAGACTAATAATAAAGTAACCCAACTTGATAGATCTGAACGAGCAACAACAGGTAGAGCAGTGCATTCTGTATCTCCAGATGTAAGACGTACGTCAGCACTTTCAGATGAAAAGAAAATTGCTGCGCAGCGTTTAGCAAATGGTGTGGTGGGGCGTTTAAATCAATTACGCCAGTTAGGTCTTAGTTATCTAACATTAGATAGAGCCACACCGACTCTTTCAGCGGGAGAGTTACAACGTTTGCGTTTAGCAACACAATTAAGTTCTATGCTATTTGGTGTAGTTTATGTACTGGATGAACCGTCTGCTGGATTACATCCTTCAGATAGTCAGTCATTATATGATTCTCTCGATAAATTAAGAGACGCTGGAAACTCCGTATTTGTTGTAGAGCATGATTTAGAGCTCATGCGTCGTGCTCAATGGTTAGTGGATGTTGGACCAGATGCAGGAGAGCAAGGTGGTAATATTTTATATAGTGGAGTACCTCAGGGTTTAAGTGAGATTTCAGCTTCACGTACTGCAAGTTATTTATTTAATAAAATCCCAGTTACTCAAAGTTATGGACGTACACCCTCTGGTTGGCTTGAACTTAACAATATTTACCGACATAACCTGCATAATATTGATGCTCGTATACCTCTTGGTGTACTTACAGCAGTTACAGGTATTTCAGGTTCAGGTAAATCTAGTCTCGTTTCTCAAGCTTTACCCGAGTTAGTACTTTCATATTTAGGCAATGAATCTGAAACTGAAAACAATAATGAAAATAATCCTTTAAATGAAGGAATGTTGGTTACCGAGGTTACACAGGGTTCTCTGGCTGGTGATGTGGAGGCTATACAGCGTCTGGTACAGGTTGATCAAAAACCAATTGGCCGTACTCCACGTTCTAATCTGGCAACTTATACGGGTTTATTTGATCATGTTAGAAAGTTATTTGCTGGGACTCCTGAAGCTCGCCAAGCTCATTATGATGCTGGACGTTTTTCGTTTAATGTGGCTAAAGGGCGATGTGAAACTTGTGAAGGTGAAGGCTTTGTCAGTGTAGAATTATTGTTTATGCCAAGTGTATATGCCCCTTGTACGACATGTCATGGTGCTCGATATAATGATGACACTCTGAAAATTCGCTGGAATGGACGTAATATTGCTGAAATATTAGGAATGACCGTCAATGAAGCACGTGATTTTTTTGATGGAGAGGTCTCGATTGCTCGTTCACTACAATTATTAAAGGAAATTGGCCTTGGTTATTTACGTTTAGGGCAACCAGCGACTGAACTATCTGGTGGAGAAGCGCAACGTATTAAATTGGCGACCGAGCTGCAACGCAATCAGCGTGGAAATACACTGTATATACTTGATGAGCCAACTACAGGTTTGCATCCATCAGATGTAGATCGATTGTTAGTTCAATTGCAGCGATTAGTCGATGCGGGTAATACCGTGGTTATGATTGAGCATGATATGCGTGCCGTTGCACAAGCAGATTGGGTGATTGATGTGGGACCAGGTGCTGGAAATGCTGGTGGGAATATTGTTGTGGCAGGAACACCAAAACAAATAACAGAAAATCAAGATAGCCGTACTGCTCCATATTTAGTTAATGAGTTAGTGAGTCGTGATACTAAACATTGATATTGCGAGTGGGTAGAATAAAACCTTAAATTAAAAACCTGTAAAATCAATCAGATATTTTTTTAGGTGGTGTGTGAGCATGAAATCTAAAATTTTTTTCAACTAAGGGCTTTGTTGCACAAACCTATTTCTAAAGGCTTATTCCACAATATAATTTTCAAATGAATAAGCCCGCACCTAAAATCTACCGCACAACCAATTGGCCCGCATATAACCGAGCACTCATGAGTCGCGGAAATATTGCCATTTGGTTTGATCCTGTTACGCAATGGTATGCGCCATCAAAAGGCAAACAAGGGCGAAATCAAACCTACTCCGACGCAGCCATCCAATGCTGCTTAATGATTAAATCCTTATTTCGTCTGTCTTTACGTATGGTTACTGGCTTTGTGCAAAGTCTGATTAAACTTTGCGGATTAAATTGGATAGCTCCAGATTACACTACGCTTTGTAGAAGACAAAAGCATATTGATATTGTAATCAGCTACCAAAAAAGTAGAGATGGGCTGCATCTACTCATGGGCTCTACAGGCATGGAGTTTGTAGGTGAGGGTGAATGGAAGCGCAAGAAACATGGACCTGAATATCGTCGCCAATGGCGTAAACTACATATTGGTATAGATGCCAAAACCCTGCAAATACGAGCATTTCAGCTTACAACCAATAATGTCAGTGATTCACCGGTGCTTGGTGATTTACTTAATCAGATTCCACAAGATGAGCGGATTGACTCTGTTTATACCGATGGAGCTTATGACACCAAGCAATGCCGTCAGGTCATTGCAATTGCAGATCGGCAAGCGCATGCGGTGATTCCACCTAGAAAAAATGCGAAACCATGGAAAGATACAAAGAGTAGCTCGCTAGAACGAAATGAATTACTTCGAACAGTTAAACGTTTAGGCAGGATACTATGGAAAAAATGGTCAGGCTATCATTGGCGAAGTTGGTTGAAACTAAGATGCATTGCATCAAATTATTAGGAGATAAACTCAGTGCAAGGAGTTTTGATAGCCAAGTCAATGAGATTCATGCACGTGTAGCAGTGCTCAACAGATTTACGGAATCAGGTCGACCATTTACCCAAGTTACGCCTTAAATTTGGCTCAATTAGGGGCGCTTTGCATTTCAAATCTTTGTGCAACAAAGCCCTTAAAAACAAGAAAAAGAGGATTGATAAAATGATGATAAAAAATAAAAAAGCGCCTGATGGCGCTTTCCTTTAATCATATTTATGGCGTCAGAATTACTTTACGACAGTCTTCTTCTTTTTTATCAAAAATACGGTAACCTTCCGCAGCATCTTCCAGTTTCATGCGATGGGTAATAATCAGATCTGGAGACAGATCTCCATTTTCGATATGTTCTAGCAACTGCGGCAAGTAATTATGCACATGAGTTTGTCCCATTTTAAAGGTTAAACCTTTGTCAAAGGCATCACCAAACAGGAAGCCGTGAATTGGACCGGCATAAACTCCAGGTACACTCACCACACCGCCGCGGCGGACCGCTGCAATACATTGTCTTAACGCTGAACCACTCGAACCTTCTAATTTCAGGTTAGTCATTACAGTTTCCAGCATGCTGCCTTTGGCTTCAAAACCGACCGCATCAATGACGGCATCGACTCCACGATAACCCGTGGTATTTTGAATGATAAATTCAGCGGCATCGACTTCATCAAAATTGACCGGAATCACCCCATAGGTTTGATGTGCGAAACTCAGACGATAAGGATGGTGATCGACCATAAAAATCTGCTCGGCACCGAGCATCCGCGCACAGGCAGCAGCCAGCAGACCGACTGGGCCAGCACCATAAATCGCCACACTGGAACCTCGACCAACTTGGGCATTTTTCACTGCTTGCCAGGCGGTTGGCAGAATATCAGTCAGGAATAATACTTTTTCATCAGGCAGGGAACCTGGCACTTTAAATGGTCCGATATTGCCCTTGGGAATCCGTACATATTCAGCCTGACCACCCGGTATACCACCATACAGATGGCTAAAGCCAAATAAAGCTGCCCCTGGTGGAATCTGTTTTTTATTGAGAATTGCACCACGGCCGGTATTGGTATTTTCACAGGCAGCCATTAGTTCATGTTCACAGAAAAAACAGTGACCACATGCAATCACGAAAGGAATAATTACCCGGTCGCCTTTTTTGACTTCTGTGACTTCAGGGCCGACTTCTTCTACAATTCCCATAAATTCATGGCCGAAAATATCTCCATCTTCAGTGGCCGGAATTTTACCCCGGTATAGGTGCAGATCTGAGCCACAGATGGCAGTCGCTGTCACCCTTAAAATGACGTCATCTGGTTCCTGAATCACTGGATCTGGAACGGATTCAACTCGTACATCCCGAGCACCATGATAGGTAAGAGCACGCATGCGGATTTCCTCTTTCTAGTTCAACATTAAACAGACTCGTATCAAGGCTGCCAAAAATAAAAAACACTTTTATTAGAGCCTTATGCACCAAGAAATCGCTGTAAATTAATGTATGAAATAAGACATCCGAGTGTTTAAAAAATAAACTTATATAGGGTTTACGTAATTCGTGACCTTATGTGTCGAATGAATAGAAAAGAATTAAAGAAACATCTAGTAATTTCTATAACTTATAGATTGTTAATTCTGTGCTATCTATTATTTTTAGAAATAAATGTCCCTAACATAATCATAGAGGTACTAACTCCCCCTATTACTAAACTCATGAGTATTATTTCTATACTTAATATCTCTGTCCAATGGCTATGGTCACTCCACGGAATATATATGCCATGTCCAAATAAAAAATTTATAGTGCATAAAATAAGGAAGCTAATGAGAGTGGATATTATCAAGGTAACTATAAGATTTTTCCAAACCTCCTTATTTTTAGAAAGAGTTATTACTTTAATCGTTATACTCTGTAAATAAATATCGTAGATTTCAGCTCTAAAAATTTGATTTATTTAACAATATTTTAGTATTTGGCGTATTTTGCCACTGAATATTATTTGATTAGTACACAAAATAGTGAACAGAAACTAGCTGTGGTTTCTTGTTGGCTTTCAAAGATCTTTAGTTTATAAGCCCACCTCACTTTCCTTGAGTGGGCTTTTTTTTATGCTATTGCTTCGCTCGGCAAATATTTTTTAAACAAAAAAATGATAAAGAAGCCTTTTAGATACATCTTTTAAACATTTTGATTCATATTGCATTTATAATAAATATGCTAACTAGTTGTTCCATTCCCTCAGAGGTTAGTAAAAACTATTGTTTCAGCATGAAATAATGATTTGGCCCACTTCTGTGGGTTTTTTAATGCCTTAAAACGCTCTCGTTTGCCCTCTAAGGTCTTTTTCATTTCATATTTTTTACAATTATGATTAGTCAAGAAATGGATCAGATATGAAGTTAACGCGCTTAAATGGTTTAATCACTTATAATTGATTCATGAATCCTTTGTTTTTCCTTGTCATTTTCTATCTTAACGGCTAAGGCTAATACAATTATCATTGTGATGAGACAGATTATTTTGATCTTCATTTTTCTGCCTCCACTTAGAAATAACTTAATGAATATTAGCATTTTAACTCGATACTTTGAAGTATGATTAAGCCTTGTTTCAAAGTCGAGTTATTTTGCGAGGCGGTGATCTCATTAGTAATGATAAAAAATAAGTAATGTACCACTCACCTGATATTTTTTAGGGTCGATTAGGCACCAGTCATAGGTTTTTTCTTTAATGTTATTCGGTTCAAATAAGTACACAGCTTTTTAGCCATAATTCTGATTAATATTTTTCCATCACACTCTTTGATTTGTAGCGGATATTTTTAAGTATAGTCATATCAACTCTATGTTCGTCTAGTTCATCTTTGCTTGGTACATACAGGAATATTGCCAAAAAGAACACCATAAGAGAGCTTGTAATCAGAGAAAAGGTAGGGGCAAAATTTTAATGCCAGTTGATCGCTCGTAGATACTCGCTCGGTTCGGCACTGTTGCAAATAGGGATCTGAGTCGATGATTTTCCCTTCAAAAAAGCTTAGAGACCGAAAACTTTATTTACTAGCCAAACTTCTCCTAGAATATTACCGTTATAAAATAATGAAGCTTGTGCTTTGCGTAGAGCACGCATAACCTCAATACCTTTAATTGTGGCATAAGCCGTTTTCATAGACTTGAATCCCAACGTAGCCTTGATGATCCGTTTAAGCTTGCCATGATCACATTCAATCACGTTATTCTTGTATTTAATCTGTCGATGCTCCAGATCTTCAGGACACTTTCCTTCGTGTTTTAGTCGCGACAAAGCACGGCCATAGGTATGAGCCTTATCAGTGTTTATGACTCGTGGAATCTGCCATTTTTTGACATGATTCAAAATCTTACCAAGAAAACAATAAGCTGAATGGGTATTTCGTCTAGCAGAAAGATAGAAATCAAGAGTATGGCCACGTTGGTCAACTGCTCGGTATAGATATGCCCATTTGCCATTCACTTTTACGTAAGTTTCATCCAGATGCCATAAATGTCGATCTTTAGGATTACGCCAATACCAACGTAAACGTTTTTCCATTTCAGGAGCATAACGCTGAACCCAACGATAAATCGTGGTGTGATCGACATTTACTCCCCGTTCAGCGAGCATTTCCTGAAGTTCACGATAGCTGATGCCATATTTACAGTACCAACGGACGGCCCAAAGAATGATTTCGCCCTGAAAATGACGACCATGGAAAGCATTCATCTGCTGATCCTTTAGCTAAAAGAGTATTTAGCTTACCATCAGCAGCTATTTGCAACAGTGCCACAATTGCCAATAAAGGGACAATCAACAAGTCTTCAAACAGCAGAATCGAGACAATTTTTTGTCCGCGTGGTTGAGCAATGTCTCCACGATCTCCCAAAAGTTGCATTACAATTGCAGTCGAGGTGAGTACAAAGCCTGCAGCACACACAAAACTCACTTGCCAAGAATAGCCATAGACCAAGCCTACAGCCGTTAGCCCCAATGAACAGGCACTAATTTGTAATGTACCTAATCCAAAAATTTCTTTTCTTAAACTCCATAAATACGATGGACGCATTTCTAGTCCAATCACAAACAGATACATCACAATACCAAGCTCAGCGATATGCAGAATAGACGCAGAATCGTAGAAAAATGCCAGTCCAAATGGACCAATAATTAATCCTGCAATTAAATATCCCAATACCGAGTTTAATCCTAGGCGCTTGATTAAGGGGACTGCGATCACTGCAGCCGTGAGCAATATGACAGGGGATAGAAGGCTGATTGAAACGTACCGGGTTTGTCGGAGACTTTTTTATTTAAGTTAGGCCACCTGACCTAACGGGTTAATCTTATCATAGTACATTGCTTCAAACTCAAAAGGCGATACATAACCCAGTGCACTGTGTACACGCTTTTTATTGAACCAATCTACCCAGTTTAGTGTCGCAAGTTGTACATCTGCTAAACCTTGCCAAACTGCTTTTAGATATTCAATCACCTATGTTTTGTATAAGCCATTCACCGTTTCAGCCAAAGCATTATCGTATGAATCGCCTGTCGTACCGACTGATGCTCGTAAATTTGCTGCTTCTAAACGATTGGTATAGCGAATGGAAAGATATTGCACACCTCTGTCGGAATGATGAATCACATTCTTTGGCATGCCTCGATCATGCAATGCTTGCTCCAATGCATCGAGCACCATATCTGTATTCATCCGTGTAGATACTTTCCATCCAACAATTGCTCGTGAAAACACATCAATAATAAAGGCGGTATAGACCCAGCCTGAATGAGTTTGAATATACGTAAAGTCACCGACCCATAGTTGGTTTGGATGATCAGCACTAAAATTACGTTTCACTAAATCATCTGCCCGTTTTTGGTCATCTCGGCTACGGGTAGTTTGTTTATTCTTACCACGCCAAACACCTTGTATACCTAGCTTCTGCATCAATCGAGCAACTGTACAACGTGCAATCACATAGCCTTCACGTTTCAGTTGTTGCCAGACCTTACGCACACCGTATCGACCTGAACTTTCTTTCCAAATTCGCTTGATCTCCTCAGCATGATGCAAGTCATGTAAATCTCGTTTCGCTCGATGTTCTGGATTTACTGTGAGATCTAAAGTCCGGTAATAGGTTGAAGGTGCGATCGGTAAAATTCTACAAATCGCCTCGACTCCGTACAGCTGTTTATTATTATGGATAAAATCCACCATTATTTGTGTGGGCGGTCGAGCTCCGCCTGGGCGAAAAAAGCGGCTGCTTTACGTAGAATCTCATTGGCGCGTTGCAGTTCTTTATTTTCGCGTTCGAGTTGTTTGATACGTTCTTGGTCTGAAAGCTGCTGTACTTTAACTGGATTTTGTTTATCTAAATATTTTTGATACCAAACACGTAGTGTTTCAGGACTACAACCTATCTTGGGAGCAATAGCGGTGATCGCAGCCCAATTCGATGGATAATCTTTTTCAGATTCAATCAATAATTGAACCGCTCTTTCTCTGATTTCAGGGGTATATTTTAATTTTGTCATCGGGATAGTCTCTCAGAATATTGACTCTCCGACAAACCCGGTACGGTTCACTACTTTGAAAAGTGATATGTGCTGAAAAAAACAGGAGAAATTGTTACTTATGTTTGGGGTAAAAGAGATATAGCTATAGTCCAACGACTAAAGGAAAAGTTGAAACAGTTAAGTATTCACTATACCCGAATTTCAAGTAATCAATGGGATAGTTTTATCACTGCATTTAAAGACTGTCAGCAAAGTATTGGTAAGTTTTTCACTATAGGTATTGAGGGAAATAATTGCAAAATAAGGTATCGGATTAGATGTGTTAGTTCAGTATTGAGTGTGGCTTTAGCAAGAATACGGATATTAATGCTTCTCGCAATATTCTAGCGGTAGGACATACCACTTTGTCTGTGGAGGAAAGATGCGGTAAAGGTCGCTTTGTGAAGCAGAAAGCATGCCTAAATCCGTGAGGAAGTCGCCTAAGAGCTTTTGCTTTTAAAATCCCTGAGAAACATGTTTCGTAAAGAGTTAGTTGAAAGTGGGGGGAGTATGTTAGAAGTTTAATTTTATAAGCTATTGTAAAGATTCGGAAAGTTAATTATAGCATCCAATTGCAGAGCCAATAGTGACTTCATTTAATCTCAGCATACTTTTTGAAACACTACCTAAATTTTTAAGGTTTATAAAAAATATTGTTCTTTTTTATACTATGGGGTACTATAGTATCAATGCTAGCAAATAAGGAGGTCTGATGCCTAATCAGGTCGAAGACAAAAAAAAGATTCTTCTACGCGTCAGAAAGATCAAAGGTCAGACACAAGCGATTGAAAAAGCGCTAGAAGACAATGTGGAATGTGGTGCGATTCTGCAACAAATATGCTCTGTGCGTGGTGCTATTAATGGTCTAATGAATGAGATGTTAGAGGTTCATTTAAAGGACACTTTAGTATCAGGTGAAACCACAGAACAACAACGAAAAGAAGAATTGGCTGAAATCGCCAAGATTCTAAAATCATATTTAAAATAGATCTGTATAAGGAATTATTCCATGAAGTCACGTGCTGCCGTTGCGTTTGGTCCTGGTCAACCTCTTCAAATTGTTGAAGTTGATGTTGCACCACCGAAGAAAGGTGAAGTATTAATCAAGATTTCCCATACCGGTGTGTGTCATACAGACGCATTTACTTTATCTGGCGATGATCCTGAAGGCGTTTTTCCGGCTATTCTCGGGCATGAAGGTGCTGGTGTCGTAGTTGAGGTTGGTGAAGGCGTGACTAGCGTCAAACCAGGTGATCATGTAATTCCACTTTACACCGCTGAATGTGGCGAGTGCCTATTCTGTAAATCTGGAAAATCGAACTTGTGTATTTCCGTTCGAGAAACTCAAGGTAGAGGCGTAATGCCAGATGGCACCACTCGTTTTTCCTACAATGGTCAACCGATTTACCACTATATGGGCTGCTCAACGTTCAGTGAATACACGGTAGTGGCAGAAGTATCATTGGCTAAAATCAATCCTGAAGCCAATCACGAACATGTCTGCTTACTAGGTTGTGGTGTAACAACGGGTATCGGTGCAGTACACAACACGGCTAAAGTACAAGAAGGTGATAGTGTTGCGGTCTTTGGTTTAGGTGGTATTGGTCTAGCAGTCGTACAAGCCGCACGTCAAGCTAAAGCAGGACGTATTATTGTGGTTGACATGAATCCAGATAAATTTGTGCTGGCAAAAGAGTTTGGCGCAACGGACTTCTTGAACCCTAAAGACTACGATAAACCAATCCAGCAAGTCATTGTCGAAATGACTGGTTGGGGTGTAGATCATTCATTTGAATGTATTGGCAACGTGAATGTAATGCGTGCAGCCCTTGAAAGTGCACACCGTGGCTGGGGACAATCTGTAATTATTGGTGTAGCTGGCGCAGGTCAAGAAATCTCTACCCGTCCATTCCAACTGGTTACTGGTCGTAAATGGCTAGGTTCTGCGTTTGGTGGCGTAAAAGGTCGTACGCAACTTCCAGGAATGGTTGAAGATGCCATGAAAGGTAAAATTCAATTAGAACCATTTGTGACACATACGATGGGCTTGGATCAGATCAATGAAGCCTTTGATCTAATGCATGAAGGTAAGTCAATTCGTACTGTAATTCATTACGAATAATTCCGTCAGACCTTATAGTTTTCCATGCATGTGCATCATGAATGACATGCATGGAATCCTCTAAAACGGCACATTATCTGTAAAACCCATCTATCTGTGTAGGCATCGTGTATAGGTTCAACAAACCTGCCTACATTTTAAATCTTAATCACTATTCTCTGTGGAGAATGACAGACTCTTTGTTTACTCGATTTCTCATGAAGTCTTGCTCAACATAGGTAATTGATTATGGAAATAATTGAGAAACATGCTTCTTTTGGTGGATCGCAAGAAGTGTATTGCCATCAGTCAACAGCATTAAACTGTTCAATGAAATTCTCAATATATCTGCCACCTCATGACAAAGATGAGCAGTTGCCAGTTTTATATTGGTTATCAGGGCTGACTTGCAACGAACAGAACTTTATTACTAAAGCCGGAGCACAAAAGTATGCGGCTGAACATAAAGTCATTATTGTTGCACCAGATACCAGCCCACGTGGAGAAGATGTACCAGATCATGCAGATTATGATTTAGGCCAAGGTGCAGGATTCTATGTGAATGCAACACAAGCACCCTGGTCACAGCATTTCAAAATGTATGATTATATTGTGGAAGAGCTCAGAAATCTGATTGACCTGAATTTTCCGACCAACCAAGTCCAAAGCATTATGGGGCATAGCATGGGTGGTCATGGTGCATTAGTCATTGGGTTAAAAAACCCTGAGCTGTATAAAAGTATTTCTGCTTTTGCACCAATTGTTGCACCTAGCCAAGTACCTTGGGGGAAAAAGGCTTTCACACACTACCTAGGTGAAAACGAAACTTTATGGAAAAGCTATGATGCGATTGAATTAATCAAAAACGCTGAAGTTCATTTACCTATTTTAGTCGATCAAGGAACAGCTGATGATTTTCTTGAAGAACAGTTAAGGCCTAAGCTTCTTAGTGATATTTGTTTGGAACAAGAATATCCTCTTACACTTAACCTAAGAGAAGGGTATGACCATAGCTATTACTTCATTGCGAGCTTTATAGAGAAACATATAGAGTTTCACAGCAAATTCCTAGCTAAATAACTTTCATAGATATGAGGATGTACAATATTGTTCTTGAATGCTTCTTGAGCAATATAATTTCCAGATGAAGAGGTCAGCTTATAAAGCTAAGGTAGAGTCAATTGATCCTTATATAAATAAGATTGAATTTAATCATCTCATATCTTGATTTTTTGATTCAAATGTTAATGATATTAACTTGAATAAATTCATAGCATTATGTCGAAATAAAAACCTAAATTTTGGCTCAGCTATGGGAATTTTTTCTAACTTTTATACAACAAAACTTTCTGACATGCATACATTAGCAATGTCAGAATCAGTTTGAATTCTAATCAATTATGGAGTTTTAGTCATGCTTAAAACAGCTTTATATGTCCGTCTTGAAGCTAAACCGGGTAAAGAAGACGAAGTGGAAGCTTTTCTTAAAGCCGGTTTACCTATTGTAATGGAAGAACCTGCGACAGTTGCGTGGTTTGGCCTACGTCTTGGACCTACAACATTTGGTATTTTTGATGCATTTCCTGATGAGGCGGGTCGCCAAGCGCATTTATCTGGCAAGGTTGCAGCTGCGTTGATGGCTCAGGCCGAAGAGCTATTTTCAGAGCCACCGTCTATTGAAAAAGTAGATGTTTTGGCGAGTAAACTACCAGCTTAAACCGATGCTTAAATGTATGAGGGTGCTGTCTGAAATTTTGAATGTAAGGCAGCACTTCAACCCTATGATGTTTGTCAGAGGCTTTCTATTCAAGTTGGGCTACTTTATTTAATGGCTTAATCTCATCATTTACAAGGGTCAATATCCAAAACAGGGTAAATAAACAAATGCAACTATTTACACGCTTTATATTGAACCAATCTATCTAATTTACTGTCGCATTTGTACATCTGCTAAACCGTGCCAATCTGCTTTTAAAATATTTAATCATTGCTATTTTGTATGAGCCATTCACTGCTTTAGCCAATGCGTTCACGACCATGTCAGTAGTCATGCGTGTTGATACCTTCCATTCAACAATCGCTCGTGAAAATACATCAATAATAAAAGTGGTATAGAACAAGCCTGAATGTGTTTAACCATCACTAAGGTCGGCAAGCTGAAATAATTTTTATAAAAATAGACGACTGGTCTATTTTTGTGTATAGTTAGCACATAGTGCAGTCAAAAGCCGCAGTGTTGTCCAATTTTTTTAAAGTTTATTTGATGAATAACGGTGGTTTTTCAAATCAATTAGCTGATCATCCTAGGATAAAAATATGTTGAATTTTAACTTTTATAATCCGACTCGCATTATTTTTGGTGGCGATACAATAGCTAAAATCAATGACTATGTGCCTACAGAAGCAAAAGTATTAATGTTGTTTGGTGGTGAAAGTGCACGTAAGAATGGTACTTTAGCTGAGGTGCGTGAAGCATTAGGTGCAAGAGAAATTCATGAATTTGGCGGAATTGAGCCGAATCCGAGTTATGAAACCCTCATGAAAGCTGTAGAGCTGATTCGAGAACAAAAGATAGATTTCTTGATGGCTGTCGGTGGCGGATCGGTAATTGATGGTACTAAATTTATTGCAGCAGCAGTCAATTATACAGGGGATACATGGGAGATTTTAGAAACCCATGGTACTAAAATTACTCAAGCTTTGCCTTTTGCGAGTGTACTCACCCTTCCGGCAACTGGTTCAGAAATGAATAGCGGTGGGGTAGTAACCAGAAAATCGACCCAAGCCAAATTGTCATTTAACAGCCCCTATGTTTTTCCGCAATTTTCCGTACTGGATCCGAATAAAACTTTTAGCTTGCCGACGCGCCAATTAGCAAATGGCGTGGTCGATGCATTTGTTCATGTCATGGAACAGTACTTAACTTACCCTGTCAATGCACAAGTACAAGATCGTTTTGCCGAAGGTCTATTGCAAACTCTGATTGAGATTGGACCGAAAATCTTGGAAGATTCAGCAGATTATGACACGCGTGCGAATTTGATGTGGGCTGCTAGCATGGCACTGAATGGGCTAATTGGAGCTGGTGTACCACAAGATTGGTCAACTCATTTGATTGGGCATGAGCTCACGGCTTTACATGGTATTGATCATGCTCGTACCTTGGCCATTGTGTTGCCGGCCAATCTACAAGTGCGTCGTCAAGAGAAGCGAGAAAAATTACTACAGTATGCAGCTCGAGTCTGGCAGATTGTCGAAGGTGATGAAGAACAACGTATTGATACTGCTATTGCTCGTACTCGAGCCTTCTTTGAGCAACTTGGATTGCCGACTCGTCTTAGCGATTATGGACTGGGGGAGACAGATATTGAGATCATCATTACGCAACTTAAATCACACAATCTTACACAGCTAGGCGAACATAAAACTGTTTCATTAGAGATCAGTCGCCAAATTCTCGAGACGAGTATCTAAATAAGCGTATCTGTCATGGTCACGTTACACGACAAGTGATCATGCAACAATGCTCCTCAATCCTGAAAAATATCGGAGAAATAACATGAAAATTTTAATCGTTTTAACCTCACATGATCAACTTGGCAATACTGGTAAGAAAACAGGTTTCTGGCTAGAAGAACTTGCTGCACCGTATTACACCTTTATTGACTCTGGTGCTGAAGTTACGCTGGCGTCGCCTCAAGGTGGGCAGCCACCACTAGATCCTAAAAGTAATTTAGCCGATGCGCAAACTGAAGCCACTCATCGTTTTGAAGCTGATCCAACTGCAATGCAAGCATTGGCACAGACGCATAAACTTAGCGAAATTTCTGTAGCTGATTATGATGCAGTGTTTTATCCAGGCGGGCATGGTCCATTGTGGGATTTAGCAGAAGATCCGATTTCAATTTCTCTGATTGAACAGGCGATTCAGTCTGGCAAACCTGTTGCAGCAGTGTGTCATGCCCCAGGTGTTCTTCGTCATGTGAAAGCGAGTAATGGAGCGCCTTTAGTCAGCGGTAAATTAGTCACTGGTTTTAGCAATACTGAGGAGGCTGCTGTAGGCTTGACTGAAATTGTACCATTTTTAGTCGAAGACATGCTTAAAGAAAATGGTGGTCATTATTCTAAAGTAGATGATTGGCAAGTACATGTTCAAGTAGATGGCTTGCTGGTTACTGGACAAAATCCAGCCTCTTCTGCTGCAACTGCTACAGCATTACTTCAATTGTTGAAATAAAGAGTAGCTAGCGTCTGTTGTGGTGCTTAGCAGTGAATAACTTCTGACTCTGAGCAACGGGCGCAATAAGCAAAATAACCCTCACTTAATGGTGGAGGGTCTGAGTTAATAGCTTTCTTTCCTTTATTTTTCTATATACAGGAAGGAAGGGTATTTTTTAATTTAGATCAATTAAGTCATGATTACTTGGATACAATGAAGTGAAAGACAGCATACTTTTTCAAAACTTAAGCTTAGGCCCTTATGTTTTGCGAAACCGTATTGTATTGCCACCATTAACGCGGTCGCGCAGTACTCAGCCAGGGAATATTCCAAATGAACTGATGGCAACCTATTATCAACAGCGTGCCGGGGCAGGATTTATGGTCACCGAAGGTACGCAAATCGAGCCACGTGGTCAAGGCTATGCTTGGACTCCCGGTATTTACAGCCCTGAACAGATTGCTGGATGGCGTAAAGTGACTGAAGCAGTGCATGCTAAAGGAGGCATTATTTTTGCACAACTTTGGCATGTTGGGCGTGTTTCACATACATCTTTGCAACCTAATCATGCATCACCGGTCGCACCCTCGGCTATTAGGGCTGATAGTAATGTTAAAGTGTTTATTGAGACCGGGCCTAATGCTGGGACTTTGGCTGATCCTTCAATGCCACGTGCTTTAAGCAATGCAGAAGTTAAAGAATTAGTGCAACTCTATGCTCAAGCAGCACGCAATGCCTTGGCTGCTGGTTTTGATGGAGTTGAAATTCATTGTGCAAATGGTTATTTGGTGAATCAATTTATCTCTGCACATAGTAACCACCGTGAAGATGAATATGGTGGATCACTAAACAATCGTTTGCGTTTTTTACGTGAAGTAGTAGAGGCAGTTGCTGAGGTGGTTGGTGCAGATCGTTTAGGAGTGCGTTTTGCCCCGCTATTTGAAAGTACAGAGGAAGATCGTGTTTACATAGGGTTGGTTGAAGATGATCCACATGTGACTTATATTGAAGCCATAAAAATACTTGAAGAAGTTGGGATTGCCTATTTATCGATTGCAGAAGCTGATTGGGATAATGCACCAGAACTTCCTCATGATTTTCGTAGAGATGTCAGAGACACTTTCAGTGGTCGGATTATTTATGCAGGTCGATATACGGCAGAAAGAGGGACTCGAATTTTAGAGGCAGGACTGGCCGATTTAATTGCATTTGGACGCCCATTTATTGCGAATCCAGATTTACCCGATCGCATCGCCAATGGCTGGCCATTGAATCCAGTAGATGCAAGCACTATGTATGGTGGGACAGAAAAAGGCTATATTGATTATCCAGCTTACGCAGATTAGTATTGACTAAGTGAGTTATTTTGCCAACCTTTGTGGTTGGCAAAATAAGGACTTAGGATTGCTGTTGCCAGCATAAATTCTTCTTAAAACAAATTCTTAAAATTTTTTAGCTGTGTAATGAGCCAACCTGCCAGTGGGAAAGAAATCAGTTGCGTTACTGGCACTAATACTATGACTTCAATCAACACCATCATCGGGAAACTTTGATGCTGAGTAATTGGCTTTAATAAAGTGAGTACCAGTAATAGTGTGGGATATAAGCCTAAATATCCAACTAAAATACGAGTCATGAGGGCTTTAGAAGGAGAATTCATTGTGCGCTATACTCATGGATTGTAAATTGATCTAATAGCAACACATTAATAAGTAATCATTGGGCTGCTGTCATTAATTATGTAATTGATATTTAATCTAATTTTTACGAAACTTCACTTTTTAATAGAAATTTAGTTGCTCTCAGAGCTTGATGTAATGGTGTTTTATCTTTTTGCAACTTACTCAGTAATGCTGCACCTAACCACATTTGGTAAAGTACTTGTGCCAAAGTCGAGGCCTCAGTATCTGCTTGGATAGACTGATCCTGTTTTCCCAAATCAATTAAACCAGCAATACGCTCGATTACATCATCCACGCCAGCGGACATAATGGAGCGCATATCTTCAGATAGATCGGCAACTTCTGCGGCAAGTTTCACAATTAAACAACTATCCGCCCAACCACACTGTGTTTCAGGATCTTCTATCCATAAATTAAAATACTCAATCAGCTTTTGATAAGGAGATTTATCGCTACGCCATACATCATTTAAACGGACTTGGTAATTATCCACATAATGCTGTACCAATTCACATCCGAAAGCTTCCTTGGATTGGAAATAATGATAAAACGAGCCTTTGGGGATCTCACAGCTCTGTAAAATTTCCTGTAATCCTACACCAGTAAAACCTTTATGCAAAATCAGGTCTGAACTGGTGTTAAGAATGTGTAAGCGCTTCGCTTCAGACTTTTTAATAGGATTAGGCTTCATATTAATTATTTACTCTATTATAAAAAATAGACCAGTCGTATTGTTTTTTATTATAACTCATCTACAATGGATGTAAAGAAATTTTAATCATAATTTTTGATTATGAAGAGAAATACTTTTAAATAAAACATGGAGTTATATGTGTGAAAACAGTTATTAATCAACGCATCGTTTTAGCTAAACGGCCAGTGGGTGAGCCAAAACACAGCGATTTTCGTATTGAGCAAGTTGAGCTCAATGAACTTAAACAAGGCGAGATATTGTTAAAAACCATTTACTTGTCACTCGATCCTTATATGCGTGGTCGCATGAGTGATGCTCCCTCATATGCAGCACCGGTTGAAATTGGCGAAGTGATGGTCGGTGGAACAGTCAGTCAAGTGATGGCCTCTAAAAACCCAAAATTCAAAGAAGGCGAGTGGGTTCTTTCTGGAAATGGTTGGCAGGGCTACGCAATTTCTGATGGGACTGCATGTCAAAGCTTAGGTATGCAACCCGAACATCCATCTTGGGCATTGGGTATTTTGGGGATGCCTGGCTTTACTGCTTATATGGGGTTGTTGGACATTGGTCAGCCTAAAGCCGGTGAAACTTTAGTCGTTGCAGCTGCAACGGGACCTGTTGGTGCTACAGTTGGACAAATTGGCAAACTTAAAGGTTGTCGCGTGGTTGGCGTCGCAGGTGGGGCTGAAAAATGCCATTATGCAGTACAAGAACTCGGCTTCGATGCTTGTATCAATTATCATGATGAAAATTTTGCAGAACAATTACAACAAGCAGTTCCCAACGGTATTGATATTTATTATGAGAATGTAGGGGGTAAAGTGTTTGATGCGGTATGGCCATTGCTTAACTCTGCGGCACGTGTACCGGTGTGTGGTGTGGTTTCGCAGTATAACGCTACCGAGCAAGCACAAGGGCCAGACCGTTTACCTGGCTTTATTTCCACTCTTTTAAGAAAGCGTATTCGCATGCAAGGCTTTATTATTTTTGATGATTATGGCAATCAGTATCCGGAATTCAATCAGCAAATGTCTGAATGGTTGAAAGACAGAAAAATCAAATATAAAGAGCATATGGTGCAAGGTTTAGATAACACGATCAATGCTTTCAATGGTATGTTAAAAGGCAAAAACTTTGGCAAAGTGGTTGTAAAAATTTAAAAAAATAGGAATATTATGATTACACTACATCATTTAGATCAATCACGTTCTTTTCGCATTTTGTGGTTACTTGAAGAAATCAAGCAGCCCTATGAGCTGAAAAGCTATTATCGTGACTCAAGCACGCATTTGGCCCCTGAATCTTTAAAAAACATCCATCCTTTAGGGAAATCTCCAGTATTGGAATGGGATGGCAAAGTTATTGCAGAGTCAGGCGCAATCGTTGAGTTATTAATTCAGAAACTTGCGCCGCATTTAGCACCAGATATGGATGAACCTACCTATGTCGATTATCTACAGTGGATTCATTTCTCAGAAAGCTCTGCCATGCTGCCATTTTTGTTAAAAACGTTTAATGCGATAGAAACCAAGCAAGGCACGAAGTTGGTATTTCTAGAAAATTATACTCAAGTTGAGTTCGATAAGGTATTTGGCCATTTAAATGAATATTTAAAAGATAAAGAATTTCTAGTGGCAGACCGTTTAACCGGTGCTGACTTTATGATGGGCTTTGGACTACATGCTTTAGTTTATCATATGGGACAAGGTGAAAATTATCCCCATATCCAACGTTATGTAGCAGGTTTAAGCCAACTACCTAGCTGGCAAGTCGCAGTACAAATTGAACAAAATGGTGTGAAAAGTCAAAAATAGCAAAATTGTTTTTTTAACGCAATTGAGAAAAAGAATCATGATTGACAAGTACATATGATTATAAAATAACCTGACACTTATTTAAAGTAAACGCCTAATGAATTTCATCGGGCGTTCTCTATTTTAAAGATAAGGAATTACCATTATTTAAGACAAGTTTCGCCTATTCTTTCACTGCAAATTCCTATCAAAAGAGCTTAAATATCACGACGGTTACGTTGAAAGATATAATTAACTTTTGAAAGAAAAGGGCTTTGTTGCACAAACCTATCTGTAAAGGTTTTTTCAGCGATATAATTTTCAAATGAAGAAGCCTACACATAAAATCTATCGTACAACCAATTGGTCCGTATATAACCGAGCTCTTATTAATCGTGGGAATATTGCCATTTGGTTCGATCCAAAAACCCAGTGGTATGCACAATCACAAGGTAAGCATGGTCGAAATCAAACCTATTCTGATACTGCCATCCAGTGCTGTCTGATGATCAAATCCCTATTTCGATTGTCTTTACGCATGGTCACAGGTTTTGTTCAAAGTCTGATTAAACTTTGTGGATTAAATTGGACAGCGCCAGATTACAGTACGCTGTGTAGAGGACAAAAGCATATTGATATTGTAATCAGCTACCAAAAAAGTAGCGATGGGCTGCATCTACTCATGGACTCTACAGGCATGAAGTTTCTAGGTGAGGGCGAATGGAAACGCAAGAAACATGGACCTGAATATCGTCGCCAATAGCGTAAATTACATATTGGTATAGATGCTAAGACCCTGCAAATACGCGCTATTCAGCTCACAACCAATAATGTCAGTGATTCACAGGTACTTGGTGATTTACTTGATCAGATTCCACAAGATGAGCAGATTGACTCTGTTTATACCGATGGAGCTTATGACACCAAGAAATGCCGTCAGGTCATTGCAGATCGGCAAGCGCATGCGGTGATTCCACCTAGAAAAAATGCGAAACCATGGAAAGATACAAAGAGCAGCTCGCTAGAGCGAAATGAATTACTTCGAACAGTTAAACGTTTAGGTAGGACACTATGGAAAAAATGGTCAGGCTATCATCGGCGAAGTTTGGTTGAAACTAAGATGCATTGCATCAAATTATTAGGAGATAAACTTAGTGCAAGGAGCTTTGATAGCCAAGTCAATGAGATTCATGCACGTGTAGCAGTCCTCAACAGATTTACGGAATTAGGTCGACCACTTACCCAAGTTATGCCTTAAATTTGGCTCAATTAGGGGCGCTTTGCATTTCAAATCTTTGTGCAATAAAGCCAAAGAAAAGTGACTAACGCACAGCAACATTAAATTATTCCTTGGGGTATTAAACAAGTAATCTATATCATTTTAATAACATAAACACATATGCGTAAAAATCACGCCCCGCTTAACTGGCAATAGTTTTTGAACCCTCGTATAAAAGCTTAAAAGAATCTAGCAAGTCTTTATTTAATGTTAATACTCATCCAGTATTGAGGTTTTTTATCTTTTCTTGCCTGTGATCTAGGTTGTAATACTCTAATTTCATACTCACCTGAAGCAGGTAAAATATAAATACCATTATCATCAAGCTCTGGAGAATATTCTCCAATATTGATGGAGTCTTTTAATTGATTACCCCATAAGTAAGCTTCAACATTTCCTCCAGTCAACTTCACTTTTAACTTTTGCCCTTTTTTAGCATAAAATTTGTAGGAATCATACTTGTATCCCTCTATCCTTCCGTAATAATTTGCAGAGTAAGCTTTTTTTGCAAACTTAACTACAACAGTCTTTCGTATATCATTGTTATCATTTGCAAGTACGGCTGGGCTAAGCATAGTTAAAGTTAGGGCCATAAAAGCACCAGCTAGTAATTTCGTATTCGCTATTTTCATAAGGTTACCTTAATTCTTGTATCGCCCCTGACATAGTAACATAAGTAATAAGTAACCATGAATCATGGAACAGAACTGTGAATAGTCATAACATAGAGTTGCACTTCAAATGCTAATTTAAGACTTGCGAAATCAATGGTTAATTAATTGGTCACTAAGGAATAGCCAATCTAGATATAAAGTTTATTTAACAAATACTTATAAAAATATATGATGCGTATCATACGCATCATATATAAAGCGTTCTATTTTGATATAATTGATCCAATCAACCCCTTATTAGGTTTCATTTAAATTCCATGAGTCTTACTGATATTAAAGTTCGCCAAGCTCATTGCAAGGAAAAAACCTGTTTTTTATCCGATGAAGATGGGCTTAGCCTGAAGATTGAGCCGAGTGGAAGAAAATCTTGGTGCTATCGCTATACAGATCCACAAACTAAAAAACGTCGACGCATTCAGTTAGGTCTTTATCCTGATTTATCGCTGAAAAAGGCACGACAAGTCAGAGATGACTTTAAAGACAATAATTTCTGTTTTGAACATGATACTGCCTCTAATCTTATCACCTTTGGTAAGGTCGGGGAGGAGTGGTTACAGTTCAAACTGAAGAATGCCTTCAACGATCTACCCCGCTGTGGTGTACTACAGTTAGCAGAAAGATGCTTACAGCAAGATATTTATCCAGACCTTCAGGATTTACCTTTTCAAAACATCAAGCGCTATGACCTGGTTTCAGTAATCAAAAAAATAGAGGGACGCCAAGTAAAAGAACCTGTCAAAAAAGCTTGTAGTTATTTGAACCAAATTTATGACTACGCTGTAGCGATGGGTTATTGTGAGTTCAACATCGCTCATGGTTTAAATAAAATCACCATTAACAGCAAAATCAAGAAAAATTATCCGTATTTGAAAGCGGAGGAAATATCTGATTTTAAGAATAAATTACAAAAATTGGATGCCCATCCCATTATTAAAAAAGCACTGATGTTCAAATTACATACTGGCGTGAGAGGGGCCGAATTGTTATTGGCTGAGCCTCATCATTTTGATTTAAATGAAAAAATCTGGAAAATACCTGCCTTGCATATTAAACAGTTTCGACGAAAAGTCATATTAGGCCATGAGATTCCAGATTTTTTAGTTCCACTTTCAAATCAGGCTTTAGAGATTTTGAAAGACGTCATGCAGTGGTCATACGGTGAAAAATACCTTTTTGCTAGCCCTCGCAAACACAATCAACCGATTCATTTTAATACTCTAAATATGGCCATACGTAAGATGGGGTATGGCAAACATCAACTATCTTCTCATGGATTACGTTCTACTTTTAGTACCATTTTGAATGACTCAGGTTTGTTCCAAGATAAATGGATTGAGGCACAACTTTCACATATTGATAAGAACCGTACCCGTGCCAGCTATAATCACGCTGACTATTTAGCTCAACGGACTGAAATGATGCAGTGGTGGGGTGATTATTTAAGTACTAGTAAGTGAAAATCGTACTTTTATACATAAACTTAAAACATGATGGGGTGTCAAATGGATAGTCAACAATATACTTACCGTGTTAAATGGTCAGTTGAAGATAATGGGTATGTTGGGTTATGTGCTGAGTTTCCATCATTGTCTTAGCATGATGCGGATCAGTCTAAAGCATTCTCAGGAATAGAGGAGCTCGTTGCTGATGTTGTCGCTGATATGATTAGCAATAATGAAAAAGTTCCTACACCACTCTCCGGAAAAATATAGTAGGCAATTTATTGTCCTTGTTCTCAGTGGTTCAACAAAAACTAGCCCTCGAAGCTGCAGAACGTAGTGTGGGCATGAATCGTTTAGTATCAGTAAAAAGAGCTATGTAATTTTAGTCTTTACTAAGGTCCATTAGGAGTGAGTGATAAAGCAGGAACAAGAATTTATGCTTCATATATTCTGTAAATCGTATGAATTTGAATTAATAGGTATTTTAAAAGAAAGTTTTCTTTGATTTAGTGTTTTTATATAAAAAAAATAATTTTTAAAAATAACTTAGGCTAATTGATAAACACTATCTGGAAAGATTAAAAGAAAATATTTTTTAATTTCTGCTAATTCATTTAAGGCAGGTTCTCTTTCTAGCAGTTGAAATGTCCAAATAAGTACAGCCTGATGATTATCATAGCAAGTATTTACTCCAAGAAAATTAGCCAATCCATAACTTCTATTGATGTTCATTTCTTTAATTAATTGATTTCCTAAGTCACGAGCTTGCTGGCTGATTAATAACTCATTTGGTAACACGGCGGTCATCTCCACAAAAAAATCTAATGCAGGTTCAATCCTTATATTTAAAAAGTTATAATTTAATTGAAATGGATAAAATATACTTTCTATAAGTTGTAATAACCTGCTGTAGGTTAATTTTAGCAAAGTATTACTCAGGCAACAACTTCAAATAACCCACAGCAAGTTATTTTTTGTAAATTAATTTAAATATGATTACTTGTAAGTTATCTAGCCTCATGGGCGATAGAAAAATTTTAAAATTAAGTGAAGTGGTGCATGCAACAGGTATCAATCGCAACACGCTCACAAGTATGTATTATGACCGTGCTGTACGTATTGAATTACCAGTCGCCGATAAGTTGTGTAAGTACTTTAACTGTACGATGAATGATTTGTTTGAGTTTAAGGAAGAAGTTGAAGAAAAAGATTAACTTAATACTTCGTTTGATAAGTTTTTCGAAGAAAAAGACTAGCCAATACTTAGTTTGATAAGTTTTTCTCTGCAGATCTAATATTGAATTTTATAAAATATCATTACAAACAGATACTAATTTCATTACTTCTAAAATGAAATCAATCGAATGGTAGAGTTTTTTTGCTATTTGCATTTTAAGGTGGGATTTTGAGGCCTTGTTGCGCAAACCTACCGATAAGGTCTTATACAGCAATAGCCTACACCTAAATTTATCGTACACCGAATTGGTCATCCTACAATCATGCTTTGATCAATCATGGTAATTTTACAATTTGGTTTGATACTAAGATTCAATGATATTCGCAGTCACAAGGAAAACATGGTCGAAATCAAACTTATTCTGACATAGCCATTCAGTGCTATCTCATGATTAAATCCTTATTTCGTCTTTCTGTATGCATGGTGACTGGCTTTGTCCAAAGCTTGATTAAACTTTGCGGATTAGATTGGACAGCTCTGGATTATTCAACCATTCGCAGAAGACAAAAGCATATTGATATTCAAATTAGCTATGAAAAGAGTTGCAATGGACTGCATCTACTCGTTGATTCCACGGATTTGAAGTTCTTAGGTGAAGGTGAATGGAAACGTAAAAAGCATTAGCCGAAATATCGTCGCCAATGGCGTAAACTTCATATTGGTATAGATACTAAAACCCTGCTAGGTAGAACACTATGGAAAAAATGGTCAGGCTATCATCGCCGAAGTTTGGTCGAAACAAAGATGCACTGCATCAAATTATTAGGCGATAAATTAATGGCAAGAAGCTTTCCTAGTCAGATGAGTGAAATTCATGCTCGCGTAGCAGTCCTCAACAGATTTATGGAATTAGGCCGACCTAATACCCGAGTTGTAACTTAAATTTGAGTTGCTTAGGAAAACTCAATCTTTAAAGGCTTTATGCAACAAAGAACTTCGAAATTGATTTATGGATTATGAGCACCCTAAGGGCTTATAATTCAAAATATTTTCAATTATGGGGTGGTGAATTTTGGATAAGGTGAAAGCAAAAAAAAATAGGGTAAGCGGATTAAATGGTTGATCTTACCTTTGCATGAGAGTGAGGCAAACCGGCATCTCATCGGATTATCTGGTTGGCACTCCAACCTACTGCTGATGCATGCTTCCCTCGCTAATTCCAGCAAGAACCCCACACGCCTTAACTTCCCGGTCATCGTTGCAACGCGCTCTTAGTGAAACGAGTTGTTTCTCAAGCGCCTGTAGAGCGGTTATCTGCGAGCGCACATGAGAGATGTGATCATCGAGCAAGGCATTGACAGCGGTACAGGACTGATGAGGGTCGTCCTGATAGCGCTTTAGTTCGTGAATTTCTGCCAGTGACAGATCCAGGATGCGGCAGCGACGAATAAAGGCCAGCCGCTCAACGTGTTTCTCGGTATAGACACGGTAACCGTTCTCCTGCCGACCAGGCGGCGGCAACAAGCCCTGCCGTTCGTAGAAGCGGATCGTCTGTGTATCTACCCCTACTGACTGTGCCAACTGACCAATACGCATCGGGTTCCTCCGCAACGGATTCTCTACGCTATTGACATTATAGCTACTATATAGTTTTAAATGAAAACCCGATCACATTCAAGTGGAGTCATATCATGAGTAAAAACTGCGGAGGCCCCTGTGGCGACCATGCAAGGCCTGCGTCGGATACCGATATGCAGGCCTCCTCCGATGCGTCGGGGGAATGGGTCAGTGTTTATGCCGTGCCGAAGATGGACTGTCCATCAGAAGAGCGCATGATTCGCCTGGCCCTGAACGGCGTTGAGGGGATTCGGGCACTGTCCTTCGACTTGTCGAACCGCCGGTTGAAGGTCGTGCATGACGGTGAGGTCGAGCCCGTCACCTCGAAACTGAAGACCTTGGGGCTAGGCGCCTCGCTTCAGGAAACCGTCGCTGCAAATCCGGAGACCATCAAGGCCGCCGAGTTTTCGGCAGCTTCTGCTAAGCAAGAATCCGGGACCCTGCGCTGGTTGCTCGGCATCAATGCACTTCTGTTCGTGGTGGAAATGACTGCCGGTCTGATCGCCCGGTCCACTGGCCTGATTGGAGAATCCCTGGACAATTTTGCCGATGCGGCGGTGTACGGGCTTGCCCTTTATGCGGTTGGACATAGCGTGAAAATGCAGGTACGTGCCGCGCATCTTGCTGGTGTACTGCAACTGATCTTGGCTGTGGGCGTACTCATAGAGGTGGTGAGACGCTTTGTATTCGGTAGTGAGCCTGAATCGCTGGTGATGATGGCTATCGCATTCGTCGCATTGATTGCCAATACCAGTTGTCTGCTGCTCATATCCAAACATCGGGAGGGCGGGGCGCACATGAAGGCAAGCTGGATATTCTCGGCCAACGACGTGGTGATCAACCTGGGGGTCATCACCGCCGGCGCTCTGGTCGCGTGGACCGGGTCCAATTATCCGGATCTGATTATCGGCACCATCGCGGGGGTAATTGTACTTAACGGTGCTAGACGCATTCTGGCGCTCAAGGATTAAGCAATGTCCATTTTTGGCAAACATCTGTCACCGTACGCTCTGTTGTCCATATCGGGCCTGCTGGCAGCGTCTGATCAGGCCATAAAATGGCTGGGGCAACAATCAATGGCATATGGCGAGTCTATTTCAGTGACCTCATTCTTTAACTGGGTACACGTATGGAATACCGGTGCCGCATTCAGTCTTTTTGCGAATGGTGGAGGCTGGCAGCGCTACTTTTTTATCGGAATCGCGGTAGTGGTCTCGATTTTTCTGATCAAGCTGATCCTTGAAAATCGTCATAAAGGAGAAGCCATCGCTTACAGTCTTATCCTCGGTGGCGCCATGGGCAACCTGATTGACCGGGTCTTTCGCGGCTATGTTGTGGATTCCTTTGATTTCTATTGGCGAGACTGGCATTGGCCGGCCTTCAACCTGGCTGATATTGCAATTGTCCTCGGTGCCTTACTTTTAGTTTCCAGCGGCTTTGTTGCACAAACCTATCTGTAAAGGCTTTTTCAGCGATATAATTTTCAAATGAAGAAGCCTACACACAAAATCTACCGCACAACCAATTGGCCCGCATATAACCGAGCACTCATTAATCGCGGAAATATTGCCCTTTGGTTTGATCCTGCTACGCAATGGTATGCTCCATCAAAAGGCAAACAAGGGCGAAATCAAACCTACTCCGACGCAGCCATCCAATGCTGCTTAATGATTAAATCCTTATTCCGTCTATCTTTACGTATGGTCACTGGCTTTGTGCAAAGTCTGATTAAACTTTGCGGATTAAATTGGACCGCACCAGATTACAGTACGCTTTGTAGAAGACAAAAGCATATTGATATTGCAATCAGCTACCAAAAAAGTAGCGATGGGCTGCATCTACTCGTAGACTCTACAGGGATGAAGTTTCTAGGTGAGGGCGAATGGAAACGCAAGAAACATGGAGCTGAATATCGTCGCCAATGGCGTAAACTACATATTGGTATAGATGCCAAAACCCTACAAATACGCGCTATTCAGCTCACAACCAATAATGTCTGTGATTCACAGGTGCTTGGTGATTTACTTAATCAGATTCCACAAGATGAGCAGATTGACTCTGTTTATACCGATGGAGCTTATGACACCAAGCAATGCCGTCAGGTCATTGCAGATCGGCAAGCACATGCGGTGATTCCACCTAGAAAAAATGCGAAACCATGGAAAGATACAAAGAGTAGCTCGCTAGAGCGAAATGAATTACTTCGAACAATTAAACGTTTAGGTAGGACACTATGGAAAAAATGGTCAGGCTATCATCGCCGAAGTTTGGTTGAGACTAAAATGCACTGCATCAAATTATTAAGAGATAAACTCAGTGCAAGGAGCTTTGATAGCCAAGTCAATGAGGTTCATGCACGTGTAGCAGTCCTCAACAGATTTACGGAATTAGGTCGACCACTTACCCAAGTTACGCCTTAAATTTGGCTCAATTAGGGGCGCTTTGCCTTTCAAATCTTTGTGCAACAAAGCCATTTGGAATATAAATAAGATTTAGTTAAAATTAACATTATTCATATAAATTAACATTATGTATTACATTTACTAATAATTTAAAATAATTAGTAGAAAAAAATTATGTTTTAATTATTTCTTTGATTATATAAGTTGAGAGTAAAAAATGATTAATACGGAATTTTCAAAGTGTATTTCTGCATGTACAAACTGTTCACTTATTTGTACTGAATGTGCAACTTCTTGTTTAAAAGAAAAAGATTTAGAGATGATGCGTGAATGTATTCAACGTTGTCTAGAATGTGCAGATATTTGTCAGTTATGTGTGCGTATGCAACAACATAACTCACCTTTCCTCAAAGAGATTTGTGAGCTTTGTGCTAAGATCTGTGAATATTGTGCGGAAGAGTGTGAAAAACATTCACATGATTATTGTAAAAAATGTGCTGAGGCTTGCCGTCAGTGTGCAGAAGAATGTCGAAAAATTGCCATGTAAAATACTTCAATAATGTTAATTATATGGCTCTAGACTAACATAATCATTCTACTAGTCTAGAGCCTTTCCTAAAATTAACATAATACACCTTATACGAAATTCTTATATTTTTTTCTTTATTTTTCAATGGTATAATACAATCTTTAAAGCCCCTTTTCTCCAATCGGGGCTTTTTTATGATTTATTACGTTCTCTAATCCCCCCATTTCTCTTAGGTCTCTTTTGTTAGCGCTGACTGGATATTGACGGTCATTTAATTCACAGCTTTAACCAAATCGAACTATATACATTTTCAAATTTCGTACTTGAGCGAAAGTAGGAAAGTGTTGCCTGGAGAGAATAAGAAATGGGTTCTACACGACTATTGACCAATATTATTCAGCGTAAAGTCATGTTGCCAGAAGAAATGTCACCTTCAATGCAGCGTGACAATTTTGAAGTGACACTGACTGATTTTGAAAAGCATCCAATCATCAAATGTTTATTTAAGGCGGATAACCAGCGTTCTACGGAATGTTGGAGCGTGCAAGAAATTGCAAACTTTATTGAGGATTGCACAGAAGATCAAAACATCAATTTATGCATTTTGTATTGGAAAGATATACACAGCAATATTTACATTATTGATGGAGCACATCGTCTTTCCTGTATCTATGCGTGGATCAATAGATATTTTGCGGATGAGCAAGTCCCTCAAGCACCTAATTTCAATGATCAACAAAAACAAGATATTCGTTACCTCCGCAATTATTTAGGAGATCTTGCTGATTTTCAAAAAATTTGTACTGATGCCGAATTTGCAGAAAAAAAAATCGAAATTAGGCGATATTAAAATCAGTTTCCGGCAGGTACTGGGGACTCCGGAAGATGCGCGACGGGTATTTCAATCTATTAACTCAGATACTAAACGTTTAGATAAATATGAGGAATATCACCTAAGAAATCGCGGTAGTGACGCGTATTATGCGATCTATGCCTGTTGTTATATCAATGACAATAAATCTAACCTAGAAGAGCTCCAATATACACGTTTAAATGAGTTGATTGAGTTAGGGGAGAGGATCCACCAGTTACTTTTTTCGACCATTTTATTAGACAATGAAATGAGTCATGGCAAAAAAATTGGCCTGGTCAATGAGCTGATGAATATCATTGCGGGTGATCAGATTCATAATATTATGAGTCTGAATCAGGGGGAGCGCGTTGAAAACCTAATGTCGCATCTGTTGACCATTCTTTGCAGAATAGCGACGCCTGTAAAAAATGCTGGGGTTCCGAGTTTGGGCTTACATCCATACTTATATTTTTATAAGGATCAGAGTTTTCAGATTACTTCTTTTCTTGCATGGTTTTCAATTGTGTATGAAATTCATGAAAGCCGCATGCAGATTCATCATCGAAAGATTAGTTTCAAGGACTTCACCCGGGTACGCCGTAGTATTGAGTTCTTGATCGCCAATTTCCCCGTGGCGACCACCGAAACGGTCGGCAAGTTCGGCAGTGGTATCAAGGGCTATGATCGGCTACAAATTGTCTATAAAGCCTTTATTTGCTTAAGCTTGGAAATGGAGGTTGATTTTGATGATGAGGAATGCCTGAATACCTTTATTCTGTCCATGTCTAAGGCCTTCAAGTACATAAACTTTAACGAGTTTTATGTCGAAAGATTTTTGGGTGGTTATGATGATGCAGTCGTCAAGCATGTGGTGGGATATGTGGAGTCGATTAGTCCAATTTCTCGGTCAAAGCCCAAGGCCTTTTCGGGGTCGTCTCAGGAAACGGAAAATATAGCACGCTAAGGATTTTCACTCCGACTTCTTTTAACGATATCCAACACGGTATTTTTGCTTAGATTGACCAGCCGACCGACTTGTCGATAAGAGTGTCCAGCAGACACCAACTCCAACACTTTAGGTGCCAGACGATCTGACTTGGTACGTTGACCAGGACGACGACCAAACACAACGCCCCGCGCTTGTGCCGCTGCTACACCAGAGCGCACACGTTCACGTAGTAAATCTCCCTCAAACTCTGCTAAT
>NZ_JFXL01000028.1:0-35402 GCF_000588255.1 Acinetobacter sp. 1424608 | reverse complement strand
ATCATTAAGAGAATTGAAGAACAACTTGTGTGGATTTTTACTGATTGATTAATCGAAATAATTTTCATTGATTGATTGGTTTAAATTACTCGAAGTTTATTTGAGCGAAATTTAAGTCAGTAATTGATGAGCCAGAATTGGCACCTTGTCTATAAATAAGGTGCAAAATGATTTTAACTGAAGAGTTTGATCATGGCTCAGATTGAACGCTGGCGGCAGGCTTAACACATGCAAGTCGAGCGGGGGAAGGTAGCTTGCTACTGGACCTAGCGGCGGACGGGTGAGTAATGCTTAGGAATCTGCCTATTAGTGGGGGACAACATCTCGAAAGGGATGCTAATACCGCATACGTCCTACGGGAGAAAGCAGGGGATCTTCGGACCTTGCGCTAATAGATGAGCCTAAGTCGGATTAGCTAGTTGGTGGGGTAAAGGCCTACCAAGGCGACGATCTGTAGCGGGTCTGAGAGGATGATCCGCCACACTGGGACTGAGACACGGCCCAGACTCCTACGGGAGGCAGCAGTGGGGAATATTGGACAATGGGCGCAAGCCTGATCCAGCCATGCCGCGTGTGTGAAGAAGGCCTTATGGTTGTAAAGCACTTTAAGCGAGGAGGAGGCTACTTTAGATAATACCTAGAGATAGTGGACGTTACTCGCAGAATAAGCACCGGCTAACTCTGTGCCAGCAGCCGCGGTAATACAGAGGGTGCAAGCGTTAATCGGATTTACTGGGCGTAAAGCGCGCGTAGGCGGCTAATTAAGTCAAATGTGAAATCCCCGAGCTTAACTTGGGAATTGCATTCGATACTGGTTAGCTAGAGTGTGGGAGAGGATGGTAGAATTCCAGGTGTAGCGGTGAAATGCGTAGAGATCTGGAGGAATACCGATGGCGAAGGCAGCCATCTGGCCTAACACTGACGCTGAGGTGCGAAAGCATGGGGAGCAAACAGGATTAGATACCCTGGTAGTCCATGCCGTAAACGATGTCTACTAGCCGTTGGGGCCTTTGAGGCTTTAGTGGCGCAGCTAACGCGATAAGTAGACCGCCTGGGGAGTACGGTCGCAAGACTAAAACTCAAATGAATTGACGGGGGCCCGCACAAGCGGTGGAGCATGTGGTTTAATTCGATGCAACGCGAAGAACCTTACCTGGCCTTGACATAGTAAGAACTTTCCAGAGATGGATTGGTGCCTTCGGGAACTTACATACAGGTGCTGCATGGCTGTCGTCAGCTCGTGTCGTGAGATGTTGGGTTAAGTCCCGCAACGAGCGCAACCCTTTTCCTTATTTGCCAGCGAGTAATGTCGGGAACTTTAAGGATACTGCCAGTGACAAACTGGAGGAAGGCGGGGACGACGTCAAGTCATCATGGCCCTTACGGCCAGGGCTACACACGTGCTACAATGGTCGGTACAAAGGGTTGCTACACAGCGATGTGATGCTAATCTCAAAAAGCCGATCGTAGTCCGGATTGGAGTCTGCAACTCGACTCCATGAAGTCGGAATCGCTAGTAATCGCGGATCAGAATGCCGCGGTGAATACGTTCCCGGGCCTTGTACACACCGCCCGTCACACCATGGGAGTTTGTTGCACCAGAAGTAGCTAGCCTAACTGCAAAGAGGGCGGTTACCACGGTGTGGCCGATGACTGGGGTGAAGTCGTAACAAGGTAGCCGTAGGGGAACCTGCGGCTGGATCACCTCCTTAACGAAAGATTGACGATTGGTAAGAATCCACAACAAGTTGTTCTTCATAGATGTATCTGAGGGTCTGTAGCTCAGTTGGTTAGAGCACACGCTTGATAAGCGTGGGGTCACAAGTTCAAGTCTTGTCAGACCCACCATGACTTTGACTGGTTAAAGTTATAGATAAAAGATACATGACTGATGATGTAAGCTGGGGACTTAGCTTAGTTGGTAGAGCGCCTGCTTTGCACGCAGGAGGTCAGGAGTTCGACTCTCCTAGTCTCCACCAGAACTTAAGATAAGTTCGGATTACAGAAATTAGTAAATAGAGATTTCGGTCTTGGTTTATTAACTTCTGTGATTTAAGTATCACGGTATTAAGCATGACCTGACGAAGGCGTGTTTATTCATTAACAGATTGGCAAAATTGAGTCTGAAATAAATTGTTCACTCAAGAGTTTAGATTAAGCAATTAATCTGAATGAATTGAGAACTAGCAAATTAACTGAATCAAGCGTTTTGGTATATGAATTTAGATTGAAGCTGTACAGTGTTTAAATACACAGTGCTCTAAACTGAAATGTTGAAGTTACTAACTTGTAGGTAACGTCGACTGTTTGGGGTTGTATAGTCAAGTAATTAAGTGCATGTGGTGGATGCCTTGGCAGTCAGAGGCGATGAAAGACGTGATAGCCTGCGAAAAGCTCCGGGGAGGCGGCAAATATCCTTTGATCCGGAGATGTCTGAATGGGGGAACCCACCTACTTTAAGGTAGGTATTGCAACATGAATACATAGTGTTGCAAGGCGAACGAGGGGAAGTGAAACATCTCAGTACCCTTAGGAAAAGAAATCAATTGAGATTCCCTCAGTAGCGGCGAGCGAACGGGGATCAGCCCATTAAGTTATGTGTGTTTTAGTGGAACGCTCTGGGAAGTGCGAACGTAGAGGGTGATATTCCCGTACACGAAAGGGCACACATAATGATGACGAGTAGGGCGAGGCACGTGAAACCTTGTCTGAATATGGGGGGACCATCCTCCAAGGCTAAATACTCCTGACTGACCGATAGTGAACCAGTACCGTGAGGGAAAGGCGAAAAGAACCCCTGTGAGGGGAGTGAAATAGATCCTGAAACCGCATGCATACAAGCAGTGGGAGCACCTTCGTGGTGTGACTGCGTACCTTTTGTATAATGGGTCAGCGACTTATATTCAGTAGCGAGGTTAACCGTATAGGGGAGCCGTAGAGAAATCGAGTCTTAATAGGGCGTTTAGTTGCTGGGTATAGACCCGAAACCAGGCGATCTATCCATGAGCAGGTTGAAGGTTGGGTAACACTAACTGGAGGACCGAACCCACTGTCGTTGAAAAGCCAGGGGATGACTTGTGGATAGGGGTGAAAGGCTAATCAAGCCTGGTGATAGCTGGTTCTCCCCGAAAGCTATTTAGGTAGCGCCTCGGACGAATACCATAGGGGGTAGAGCACTGTTTCGGCTAGGGGGTCATCCCGACTTACCAAACCGATGCAAACTCCGAATACCTATGAGTACTATCCGGGAGACAGACTGCGGGTGCTAACGTCCGTAGTCAAGAGGAAAACAATCCAGACCGCCAGCTAAGGCCCCAAAATCATAGTTAAGTGGGAAACGATGTGGGAAGGCATAGACAGCTAGGAGGTTGGCTTAGAAGCAGCCACCCTTTAAAGAAAGCGTAATAGCTCACTAGTCGAGTCGGCCTGCGCGGAAGATGTAACGGGGCTAAAACTATGTGCCGAAGCTGCGGATTTGACATTAGTCAAGTGGTAGGGGAGCGTTCTGTAAGCCGATGAAGGTGTATTGAGAAGTATGCTGGAGGTATCAGAAGTGCGAATGCTGACGTGAGTAACGACAAAACGGGTGAAAAACCCGTTCGCCGAAAGACCAAGGGTTCCAGTCCAACGTTAATCGGGGCTGGGTGAGTCGACCCCTAAGGCGAGGCCGAAAGGCGTAGTCGATGGGAAATTGGTTAATATTCCAATACTTCTGTGTAATGCGATGAGAGGACGGAGAAGGTTAAGTCAGCCTGGCGTTGGTTGTCCAGGTGGAAGGATGTAGGTATGTATCTTAGGCAAATCCGGGGTACTCTATACTGAGATCCGATAGCAAGCTGTACTTGTACAGCGAAGTGGCTGATACCATGCTTCCAGGAAAAGTCTCTAAGCTTCAGTTACACAGGAATCGTACCCGAAACCGACACAGGTGGTCAGGTCGAGTAGACCAAGGCGCTTGAGAGAACTCTGCTGAAGGAACTAGGCAAAATGGTACCGTAACTTCGGGAGAAGGTACGCTGTTGTTGGTGATGGAACTTGCTTCCTGAGCTGATGACAGCCGCAGAAACCAGGCCGCTGCAACTGTTTATTAAAAACATAGCACTCTGCAAACACGAAAGTGGACGTATAGGGTGTGATGCCTGCCCGGTGCTGGAAGGTTAATTGATGGGGTTAGCGTAAGCGAAGCTCTTGATCGAAGCCCCAGTAAACGGCGGCCGTAACTATAACGGTCCTAAGGTAGCGAAATTCCTTGTCGGGTAAGTTCCGACCTGCACGAATGGCATAATGATGGCGGCGCTGTCTCCAGCAGAGGCTCAGTGAAATCGAAATCGCTGTGAAGATGCAGTGTACCCGCGGCTAGACGGAAAGACCCCGTGAACCTTTACTGCAGCTTGACACTGAACTTTGACCTTACTTGTGTAGGATAGGTGGGAGGCTTTGAAGTTGGAACGCTAGTTCCAATGGAGCCGTCCTTGAAATACCACCCTGGTAATGTTGAGGTTCTAACTCTGTCCCGTTATCCGGGACGAGGACCGTGTCTGGTGGGTAGTTTGACTGGGGCGGTCTCCTCCTAAAGAGTAACGGAGGAGTACGAAGGTGCGCTCAGCGTGGTCGGAAATCACGCGTAGAGTATAAAGGCAAAAGCGCGCTTAACTGCGAGACCCACAAGTCGAGCAGGTACGAAAGTAGGTCTTAGTGATCTGGTGGTTCTGTATGGAAGGGCCATCGCTCAACGGATAAAAGGTACTCTGGGGATAACAGGCTGATACCGCCCAAGAGTTCATATCGACGGCGGTGTTTGGCACCTCGATGTCGGCTCATCTCATCCTGGGGCTGAAGCAGGTCCCAAGGGTATGGCTGTTCGCCATTTAAAGAGGTACGCGAGCTGGGTTTAGAACGTCGTGAGACAGTTCGGTCCCTATCTACCGTGGGCGCTGGAAATTTGAGAGGATCTGCTCCTAGTACGAGAGGACCAGAGTGGATGAACCTCTGGTGTACCGGTTGTGACGCCAGTCGCATCGCCGGGTAGCTATGTTCGGAAGGGATAACCGCTGAAAGCATCTAAGCGGGAAGCCTACCTCAAGATAAGATTTCCCTAGGAATTTATTCCTCTAAAGAGCCGTTCGAGACTAGGACGTTGATAGGTTGGATGTGGAAGCATAGTGATATGTGAAGCTGACCAATACTAATTGCTCGTGAGGCTTGACTATACAACACCCAAGCAGTTGTATATGAAGCATCAATCGATTCATAAATCTACAAACAAACTTGATTTAGTTATACCTCTAGCTAAAATGAACAGATAAAGTAAGATTCAATCAGCCCAGTCTGTTACAGATTTGGAAAACGCTTCGGCAGTCAATAAGACCAAAGCAAGTATCCATAACAGTTGTGCTGGCGACCATAGCAAGAGTGAACCACCTGATCCCTTCCCGAACTCAGAAGTGAAACCTCTTAGCGCTGATGGTAGTGTGGGATTACCCATGTGAGAGTAAGTCATCGCCAGCTCATTATTCCAAACACCCCCAACCAACAGTTGGGGGTGTTTTTTATTGCGCAGGGATTTTATCTCCAATGCTTTAGATATTAAATTTAATTCAATTTATAAAAAAATAAAGCTAATCTAAAATTATTCACCTAATTAGAAATTTAATATGTATATGCAATGGATTTTAGTTAAAACTTTTTCATTTCCTTATGAGGCACAAATTGCAAAGACTCAATTAGAGGCTTTTGGAATTCCTGTTCGTATTGAAAATGAACATACAATTAACATGGACTGGTTTTATTCAAATGCATTGGGTGGAGTACGATTATTAGTACTAGAAAAAGACCTCAATGATGCGAAAACACTTCTTGAAAAAGATTTTAGTGAAGACTTAGAGCAAGAGTTTGGAAAAAATAAAGAACGATGTCCTAACTGCGGAAGTTATGATATTGAACCTTACACAAAAAGAAAAAAATCAGCCTTTATGGCTCTCATGTTCTTAGGTTTACCTTTATTTTCTTTTAAAAATGGTAATAGATGTAAACAATGCCAATATTTTTGGAACTAATAATTATCTATTATCTTAATTTATTAAAGTTTTTATAAAGAGAAGGCCAAAATCTAAAATAAGATTAAAAATTGAACTAAACGGCAGAATATTATAAAACTATAAAAAATTACAAATAGGGAAAATGAAATGGAATATAAAGGAAGTTGTCATTGTGGTCAGGTAAAGTTTGCCGCGGAAGGTGAGCTAACAGAAGTTTTATCTTGCAATTGTTCCATTTGCCAAAAGAAAGGGTCTTTACTTTGGTTCCTGCCGACTAATCAGGTTACCGTTACTTTAGATTCTCCTGATATTTTAGCGAATTACACTTTTAACAAGCATGTGATTAATCATCATTTCTGTAAAAATTGCGGTATTCATCCCTATGCTCAAGGTATAGATGCCCAAGGTAATTCCATCTTTGCGATTAATATTCGATGTATAGATGATATTGATTTAGAAAAGATAAAAATAAATTATTTTGATGGACGTTCTGTTTAATAACTATAAGGATTATTCAATGATGACTAAAAAACAATTATCTTTAAAACAACGAGATACATTGCTTGAATTATTAAAAAATAGATTTGAAAAGAATATACATCGACATAAAGAAATTGATTGGACGAATGTGCGAGCTAAACTCATTGAGTCTCCAGACAAACTATGGGCATTGCAGGAAATGGAAAATACAGGAGGAGAGCCGGATGTTATTGCTTATGACCAGCAGAAAGATGAATATTTGTTTATAGATTTCTCTGTTGAGTCACCGAAAGGTCGTAGAAGCCTTTGCTATGATCGAGAAGCCTTAGAATCTAGAAAAGATCATCCTCCTAAAAATAGCGCCATAGACTTAGTCCAAGAAATAGGGGCTGAACTCCTAACAGAAGAGCAATATCACCAATTACAACAGCTCGGGGAGTTTGATCTAAAAACGTCAAGCTGGCTTGCTACTCCAGAGGAAATCCGAAAATTAGGAGGAGCTCTTTTTGCGGACCGTCGTTATGGTCGAGTCTTCATCTATCACAATGGAGCCCAGTCATATTATGCAGCTCGTGGTTTTCGCTGCTGTTTAAGGGTATAGGTCTTGTGAATCAACTCGATCGTTTGGATTTGATATTTTATGCCAAGAAAATGGAGATTCTTGCAACTTTTGACTGATGGTAAACATGACAAGATATGTTCTGGAATTAAATAAAAACATCAGGACATTTCTAAAAATGCAGCTCAATCCAATTTACTATAATGAACAACATATAGCTTTTGCCGATAATGTTCGTAGATTTGTACAAAAAGAAATGGCACCTTTCGTTAATGAATGGGATGAGGCTGAGACATTCCCAAGAGAACTTTATAAAAAGGCTGCCGAAATTGGATTATTGGGTCTAGGTTTTTCAGAAGAATATGGTGGTATTCCAGATGCAGATCCATTCTATTCATTACTCGCTGGTATTGAAATGGCAAAGGCGGGTTCTGGCGGAGTACATACTTCACTCATGGTGCATACAATTGGTGCCCCTCCAATTCAACATTTTGGAAGTGAGGAATTAAAGGCTAGAGTCCTCCCAGAGATTATTTCCGGTGAAAAAATTTCTGCTTTAGCGATTACAGAACCTAGTGGTGGTTCAGATGTTGCTGCATTACAAACTAAAGCTGTTCGGGAAGGGGGTTATTATATTGTCTCAGGTGAGAAGACCTTTATTACATCGGGAATTCGTGCAGACTATTATACAGTTGCAGTGCGTACTGATCCGACAAAAACGGGTGCAGAAGGCATTTCAATGTTACTCATTGATGCACATAGTGAAGGTATTACTAAAACGCCTTTAAAGAAAATGGGGTGGTGGGCTTCGGATACGGCTCATTTGCATTTTGACCAAGTACGAGTACCTGCATCAAATCTACTTGGCAAAGAAAATGCCGGTTTTAAAGTTATTATGAATAACTTTAATATGGAGCGCTTTTTCTTAGGAGTAGTCGCTTATGGCTATGCATTAGTCTGTTATGAAGAAGCTTTAGAGTGGGCGCAGCAACGTAAAACTTTTGGTAAGCGATTAATTGATCATCAAGTGGTACGTCATAAATTGGTAGATATGGCAACGCAATTAACCACAACACGGGCATTACTTGAAGAAACAGCTTGGAAAATGACTCAGCCAAAGTTACAAGGGCCTGAGTTAGTGGCTCAAATTTCAATGCTTAAAAATGTTGCGACTCGTACTATGCAATTTTGTGCTGATGCTGCTGTACAAACGTTAGGTGGTATGGGCTTTATGCGTGGTACCAAGTCGGAACGTATTTACCGTGAAGTGAAGGTCAATATGATTGGTGGTGGTGCTGAAGAAATTATGAAAGATTTAATTAGTAAACAGCTGGGTTATTAATTCTTACAAGGTGGTCGTTGAGCCACCTTTTTTCATTTCAAAGCCATCTCCAAGACCATTTCAGTTAACTCATCAATTTTGACTTTGCCTTCAGACTTATACCAAGTTACAGTCCATGATATTGCACCACCAATTAATCTTCGCCAAATAAAGGCATCATGTTTTACCTTGCCTTGTGTGCGTAAATTTTCAATGACGTCGAGCCAGATTTGCTCATATTCATTACGCATTTTTAACAGGTAATTTTGCTTTTCTTTTGACAGAGCAAACCATTCATAAACCAACACAGCCATGGCTGCACCTGTATCGCCAGTAATTGAAATAAGCTCAGCTTTAATAAGGGCTCGTAATTGTTGTTCTGGATCATTAGATTGATGTGCTGCCTCTTCTAAACGAGCAAGATTGTAAATAATGGTTTCCTCCATTACATGAGCGAGGATGTCATCTTTACTTTTAAAGTGATGAAATAAACTTCCCGATTGAATTCCAATAAATTGAGCAAGTTCACGTACAGTCGTTTTGTCATAGCCTTGCTTGTGAAATAAATAGGCAGCCCCCCGTAATAAACGACCACGTGGGCTATCGTCAAAGCAAGAAATATTTGGAATTTGTTCAATTGAAGTAGCAATCATGTCTTCAGTTTGTTCCCTTATCTAAAAATCCATAACGGAAATTTCTTTAAATTTCATCACATTTCAGATTGATTTCTGAATTTGGAAGATTTGGTCAACATCACAATAACATTTTGCGCTTTACAAACCAAGCGCTTGCTTGGTAATGTTGAGGCTGATTTTTAGACAAAATAATGAGAAATAGAATGGCAAATAATCAGCAGGATGATCATCGAGTCGTAAAAATAGGTTGTGCCTCTGGGTTTTGGGGAGATACCAATACTGCCGCTTTTCAGTTAGTGCATTTGACCGATATTAATTATTTGGTTTTTGATTATTTGTCTGAGATTACCATGTCGATTATGGCAAAAGCGAAGATGGTAGAACCGAAACATGGTTACGCTTTAGACTTTGTCAGCCGAGTCATGGCACCCTTACTAAAAAAAATTGCTGAAAAAAAGATTAAAGTGATTAGTAATGCCGGTGGTGTTAATCCATTAGCTTGTCGGGATGCCTTACAAAAAATTATTAAAGAGTATGGTCTAGATCTGAAAGTGGCTGTGGTGTTAGGTGATGATCTTTTGCCAAAACATGAGCAGTTAAAATCACAGAATATTCAAGAAATGTTTAGCGGAGAAGCTTTGCCTGAACAGGTAGCGAGCAGTAATGCTTATTTAGGCGCGGTTGCTATTCGTGACGCCTTAGACTTAGGTGCCGATATTGTGATTACGGGTCGGGTGGTTGACTCTGCTGTGGTGCTTGCGCCCTTGCTTCATGAATATCAATGGTCGCTCGATGATTATGACAAATTGGCGCAAGGTTCGTTAGCAGGTCATGTCATTGAATGTGGTGCTCAATGTACGGGTGGTAATTTTACCGACTGGCAATTGGTGCAGGGCTTCGACAATATGGGCTTTCCAGTGGTTGAAGTGAGTGAGGATGGCTCATTTATTGTAACTAAGCCTCAAGGTACAGGTGGTCTGGTTTCTACTGCTACAGTTGCAGAGCAAATTGTTTATGAAATAGGTAATCCTCAAGCATATTTACTACCCGATGTAATTGCTGATTTCAGCCACGTGCATTTAGAGCAAGTCGGAGAGCACCGAGTTCGTGTAACGGGTGCAAAAGGACAAGCTCCGACTAGACAATATAAAGTCAGCGCGACCTATCCTGATGGTTATCGGGTTTTAGTGAGTTTCTTAATTGTAGGTCGTGAGGCACCACAAAAAGCCCAAGTTATTGCTGATGCGATTTTGACTAAGTGCGAACGTGTTTTAGCAATGCGCTCAGTGCCGCCATTTAGTGAAAAGTCTGTTGAAATTTTAGGTATTGAAAGTACTTATGGCGAACATGCCCAAGCATTAAATAGTCGTGAAGTGGTGGTCAAAATAGCTGTAAAACACATGTTTAAAGAAGCATGTATGTTCTTTGCATCTGAAATTGCACAAGCTTCAACAGGTATGGCTCCAGCCTTGGCAGGAATTGTTGGAGGCCGCCCAAAAGCATCTCCAGTGATTAAGTTATTTTCATTTTTAATAGATAAAAATCAGGTAAGTGTCGAAATCGATTTTGAAGGCAAACGTTACCCAGTTGAGATTCCACAAGGGGGTTCTACAGAGCAATTGCCTACTTTAAAGGCAGGTGAAAATGCAGTTTATCAAGGAGATGAAATTGAAGTTCCTTTGATTGAAATAGCGCATGCCCGCAGTGGCGATAAAGGCAATCATAGCAATATCGGCGTGATTGCACGTAAAGCAGACTATTTACCTTGGATTCGTGCAGCACTAACTGAACAGACTGTTGCAAGCTATATGCAACATGTCTTGGATGCTGAGAAAGGGCGAGTAATTCGTTATGAGTTACCAGGTTTAAATGCACTGAATTTTATGTTGGAGAATGCCTTAGGCGGTGGTGGTGTTGCAAGCTTACGTATTGATCCGCAAGGTAAAGCATTTGCCCAACAGTTATTGGATATGCCTGTTAAAGTTCCGGCACATCTTTTAGAAAAATAAAATGAATGGATGAAACAAAGATGAGTTATCAATCAATTTTTAGACCAGATGCTTTCGCCAATAAAGTCATTATTGTGACAGGTGGTGGCTCTGGAATAGGGCGCTGTACTGCACATGAGCTTGCAGCCCTTGGCGCTCAAGTAGTGATTACAGGACGCAAAATTGAAAAATTAGAGAAAGTAAGCCAAGAAATTATAGAAGATGGTGGTTTAGTTCATTTCATTGTTTGTGATAACCGTGAAGAAGAACAAGTGAAAAATATGATTGCCGAAGTGATAGAGAAATTCGGCAAACTCGATGGTTTGGTAAATAATGCAGGCGGCCAGTTCCCCTCAGCTTTAGAGAATATTTCGGCGAATGGTTTCGATGCAGTCGTGCGTAATAATTTACACGCAACGTTCTATTTAATGCGTGAAGCTTATAACCAATGGATGGCTAAACATGGTGGCAGTATTGTCAATATGACTGCTGATATGTGGGGCGGCATGCCCGGAATGGGACATTCTGGTGCTGCGCGTTCGGGGGTTGATAACTTAACTAAAACAGCATCGGTTGAGTGGGGGAAATCTGGCGTTCGTGTAAATGCGGTTGCACCGGGGTGGATTGTGTCATCCGGTATGGATAATTATAGCGGTGATTTTGCCAAAGTGATTATTCCAAGTCTTGCTGGCAATGTACCGCTAAAACGTATGGGAACTGAATCAGAAGTTTCATCGGCGATTTGTTATTTACTGTCAGATGCTGCGGCTTTTGTGTCAGGTGTAACTTTGCGTATTGATGGCGCTGCATCGCAAGGGACACGCATGTATCCACTAGCCGAAGCGACAAATAGTCAGTCTTATAATGGTTTCCATCGCGCGTTTATTCCTGAAATTTTTAAAAAAGATAAGACTGAGAAAGCCGAACAAAACAATAGTTTAGGTTTGGAGTGAGGAATAAAAAAATGACCATTCTCCAATCCGAAATTGCTGTTGGTAGTGAACAGTATCAAAAAAATAAAGAGGCACTACTTGCTCAGCTGAGTGAAGTCCGTGCAATTCAGCAAAAAAGCATTGATAAATCATATGCTGCTAAACCGAAATTCGATAAAAAGGGCAAGATTCTGCCGCATGAGCGTGTGCGGTTATTACTCGATGCTGATTCTCCTTTTGTTGAGCTTTGTGGTTTGGTTGGCTACAACATGCATGATGACAAAGATGGTTCCGAAGCAGGTGGTGGAGTAATTGCCGGCATTGGTTTTGTTAGTGGTGTGCGTTGTCTAGTTTCTGCAAGTAATAGTGCAATTAAGGGCGGGACCATGTCTCCTATGGGCGTACAAAAAACTTTGCGTTTACAAAAAATTGCCTTAGAACAAAAACTCGCGCTGATTACGCTGACCGAAAGTGGGGGCGCTAACTTAAATTATGCTGCTGAAGTATTTACCTATGGTGGTATGACCTTTGCCAATCAGGCACGTTTGTCTGCAGCAGGTATTCCCCAACTTGCAGTGGTGCATGGTAATGCAACGGCAGGTGGTGCTTATCAACCAGGTCTTTCAGATTATGTCATTGTAGTACGCAAACAAACCGAGATGCTTCTTGCAGGTCCCCCTTTACTCTTGGCTGCCACTGGCGAAGTGGCAACAGCTGAAGAGTTGGGCGGGGCAGAAATGCATGCGCAGGTTGCCGGAACAGCAGAATACTTAGCAGAAAATGATGCCGATGGGATTCGACTTGCGCGTGAAATTTTTGAACACCTGAACTGGAAAGAGCAAATCAAACCAGTTGATGTGACCTATAAAGAGCCTCGTTACGATACCGAGGAACTATTGGGTGTTATCCCAAGTGATCCTAAACAACCATTTGATATGAAAGAAGTGGTTGCCCGCATTATTGACGATTCAGATTTTCTAGAATTTAAGCAGGAATATGATGATTTAACGGTATGTGGCTGGGCAAAAATTGGAGGCTTGCATATCGGTATTATTACCAATAATGGTCCGATTACCCCTCAAGGGGCAGCAAAAGCAGCTCAGTTTATTCACTTATGTGAACAGACTAACCGCTCCTTATTGTTCTTACATAACACTACTGGCTTTATGGTGGGAACCGATGCCGAGCAAAATGGCATTATTAAGCATGGCTCAAAACTGATTCAAGCAGTTGCCAATTGTACTGTACCTAAAATTTCAATCGTTGTGGCAGGGGCATATGGTGCGGGGAACTACGCAATGTGTGGTCGGAGTTTATCGCCAGATTTTATTTTTGCATGGCCAAATTCGCATGTTGCTGTAATGGGGGCTGCACAGGCTGGAAAGGTACTGCGTATTGTTGCTGAAGGAAAACAAAAAGCCTCCGGTCAGGAACCGAATCCGCAAATGCTCGATTTTCTTGAGCAAAGTACGGCCATGAAATTAGAGCAGCAATCTACCGCGCTTTTCAATACGGCTATGCTTCATGACGATGGCATTATTGACCCGAGAGATACCCGAAAATTATTAATTTTCCTTTTACAAACCATTTATGAAGCACAGCAACGTGAGTTGAATCCGACCCGTTTTGGTGTGTCCCGTTTTTAATCAACCTTTACCGTAATTAAAAAAATTAATAGGAAGAACACCATGAAATTTACTGCCGAACATGAAGCATTACGTCGTACAGCGCGTCAATTTGTTGAAAATGAGCTGAATCCACATATTCCAGAATGGGAAGAAGCAGGACGTTTCCCGATCCACGATGTATTTAAAAAGATGGGTGATCTTGGCCTATTGGGGATTTGTAAGCCTGAGGAAAATGGTGGTCTGGCTTTAGATTACTCTTATAACTTGGTTGTTGCTGAAGAAATTGGACGAGCAGCTTGTGGCGGTGTGCCTCTAGCCATTGGTGTACAAACCGATATGGCAACACCTGCTTTGGCGCGTTTTGGTAGTAAAGAATTACGCGATGAGTTTTTAACACTAGCCATTGCTGGGGAATATGTTGCCTCAATTGCGGTATCAGAAGTGCATGCTGGTTCGGATGTTGCTGCTATTAAAACGACTGCTAAAAAAGATGGCGATGACTATGTCATTAACGGCAGCAAAATGTGGATTACCAACTCACTGCAGGCTGATTTCTTCTGCCTTTTAGCCAATACATCTGACGATAAACCACACGTCAACAAGTCGATGATTATTGTGCCAGCAAAAACTAAAGGAATTAGTTTTTCAGAGCCACTTAATAAATTAGGGATGCGTTCAACGACCACAGCGCAGGTTTATTTAGACAATGTACGTGTACCACAGCGTAACTTAGTGGGTGTCGAAGGCATGGGCTTCATGATGCAAATGATGCAATTTCAGGAAGAGCGTCTATGGGCTTGTGCCAATGCCATTGGCGGGGTGGAAAATTTAATCCAAAAGACTATCGCCTATACCAAAGAGCGTACGACATTTGGTCAGCCACTTATTAATAACCAATATATTCACTTCCGCTTTGCTGAACTCATGACTGAAATAGAAGCACTTAAAGCATTAACCTACCAAGCGTGTGAACAGCATATTGCAGGTGAAGATGTGACCAAGCTGGCATCTATGGCAAAACTCAAAGCTGGACGTTTAACTCGTGAAGTTGCTGATAGCTGTCTGCAATATTGGGGTGGCAATGGCTTTATGTGGGATAACCCAGCCTCACAGCTGTATCGTGACGGACGTTTAGGCTCTATTGGCGGTGGTGCAGATGAGATTATGCTGGGGATTATCTGTAAGTTGATGGATATCTTGCCAAAAAAACAAAAATAAGGAATCAGCCATGACACTTTCAGCATCGCTTCAAGCTTTAGATATTGATGACAGTATTCAATTAGAACAAGACGGCAGTATTTTATATCTCTGGTTAAACCGACCGGAGAGCCGTAATGCCATGAACTTGAATATGGTTAATGCAATACAGCAAGTTTTTACTGCCATTCGTAATGACCTTTCAATTCGTGCAGTCATCATTCGTGGTGAAGGTGGGACTTTTTGCGCAGGTGGTGACATTAAAGACATGGCTGCTTTACGCGTTGAAGCAACTAAGGTGGGTAGCCTACAACCTTACGCTGACTTTAACCGTCGTTTTGGAGCCATGCTTGAGCAAGTTGAAGCTGCACCACAGACTGTTGTGGTCATTTTAGAAGGTGCAGTGTTAGGTGGTGGTTTTGGGCTGGCATGTGTTTCTGATGTTGCCATTAGTCGTGACAATGCGCAGTTTGGTTTACCTGAAACTGGGCTTGGTGTGATTCCTGCTCAAATTGCTCCTTTTGTGGTGAAACGTATTGGCCTGACTCAAGCACGCCGACTTGCTTTACTCGGCATGCGTTTTGAAGGGCATACGGCACTGAGTGTCGGTGTGGTTCATCAAATTGCACATAATGAAATTGAACTTGAACAAGCTTTAGAGGAAACCATTCAACACATTAAACGAGCAGCTCCTCAAGCTTCGCGTGTGACCAAAGCATTGTTACATCGAACACTCAATGAGCCTTTAAATAAATTGCTCAATGATGCAGCTCAGCAGTTTGCCCAAGCGGTTGGTGGAGCTGAAGGTCAAGAAGGAACGATGGCTTTTATCCAGAAAAGGTTACCAAATTGGGCCGATGAGTCATAAAAGATAAGGATAAAAAAATAATGAAATTTTCAAAAATACTGGTTGCCAATCGTGGTGAAATTGCAGTTCGGGTGATGCAAACAGCCAAGGCAATGGGTTACCAAACTGTCGCAGTTTATTCCGATGCAGACCGTAATGCCCGTCATGTGCAAGAAGCAGATGAAGCTGTTTACATTGGGGCATCTAAAGTATCGGAGTCTTATCTTTCCATTGCTAAAATTATCGAAGCCTGCAAAAAAACAGGGGCAGATGCTGTTCATCCCGGTTATGGTTTTTTGTCAGAAAATACTGATTTTGCTCAGGCATGTATCGACAACCAGATTACATTTATTGGACCTACCGCTTCTGCAATTGAGTTAATGGGCAGTAAACGCCTTTCAAAAATTGCCATGATTGAGGCGGGCGTCCCTTGTGTGCCGGGTTATGAAGGTGACCGACAAGATCTCGAATATTTAGCAACTCAAGCTGAGCAGATTGGCTTTCCAATTATGGTCAAAGCTTCTGCGGGTGGCGGCGGTCGTGGCATGCGTTTGGTACAACAAGCATCTGAATTGGTTGAGGCGTTGCAAACTGCACGTTCAGAAGCTGAAAATGCTTTTGGTTCGGGGGAGCTTATTTTAGAAAAAGCAGTTATTGCTCCGCGTCATGTCGAAATTCAGGTTTTTGGTGATACTCACGGCAATTATGTGTATTTGTTTGAGCGTGATTGTTCGATCCAACGTCGCCATCAAAAAGTAGTTGAAGAGGCGCCGTGTCCTGTCATGACGCCTGAACTACGTCAGCAAATGGGTGAGGCAGCTGTAGCAGCGGCAAGAGCATGTGCCTATGTCGGTGCTGGGACAGTTGAGTTTTTGCTTGATGCATCGGGTGCATTTTACTTTTTGGAGATGAATACCCGTTTGCAGGTAGAACATCCGGTCACTGAGCTTATTACAGGATTGGACTTGGTTGAATGGCAGTTACGTGTGGCGAATGGTGAGCATTTACCTTTAAAGCAACAGGAATTGACCTTAAATGGACATGCGATCGAAGTGCGCTTGTATGCAGAAGACCCACGTCAGGATTTCTTACCACAAACAGGAAAGGTTTTACGCTGGAAGCCTGCAACTTTGCCAAATGTGCGAATCGATCATGGCATGTTGGCAACTGATGAAGTCAGTCCATTTTACGATCCGATGGTAGCAAAGGTGATTGCATATGGGAAAACCCGTCAGGATGCGATTCGCTTACTGGCTCGTGCAGTTGATGATTGTGTTTTACTGGGAGTGAACAGTAATAAACAGTTCTTGGTCAATTTACTACGCCATCCAGTTGTTGTTACAGGGGATACCAATACTGCATTCATCCAACAGCATTTCCAAAATGATCCGAGCTTACATCATCAAGTTTTATCTTTAGAAACTTTAGCGATTGCTGCGGCATTATTTAGCCAAAATAAAGTTACTGCGGTGTGGCAAACCGGGCTTGGTGTGCCATTACCGTTAAAATTACAAATTGCCGATCAGCAAATTCAATTGCAGGTTTCATCTGTCAATAATACATTTACGGTACAGTTCTGTGATCAATCAGTTTGTATTGATGTGCTTGAGAGAACGTCAGAGCAACTAGTTTATTTAATTGATGGTGTTCGTCGCCGTGTGCAGTATGTATTAGATAGTGATCAACTTTATCTAGACCGAGATAACGGCAATATTGTGATACGCAATGTGACCTATACTGCGCCAGAAGCTACTGATGTTGCCGGAGATGGCAAAATTCGTGCACCAATGGATGGTGCTGTGGTTAATATTCTGGTGAATAAAGGCGATCAAGTGGTGAAAGGTCAGACCCTACTTGTGCTTGAAGCTATGAAAATCCAGCAGCAGATTAAAGCTGATGTAGATGGTGTAGTTGAAGATGTATTAGGGCAACAGGGTCAACAAGTCAAAAAACGGCAAATGCTATTTACTATTCAAACTTAATTGAAAAATACCGCTCTTATTGGGCGGTATTTTTTTATAGCAGTTTAAGTTATTCTCTATCTGCCTCTGCAATCACTTGGCTTGCTTTTTTTAGGCTATAAAGCAGCTGCCCTAAAAGTACATCTCTATTACTTAGGGTAACCATAACCATCGGATGATGGAGAGCAGGAATAGCTGTTAAAATGGCTTTGCCATTGTCTGCATCTAATGTGATGTTATTACAGCCAGTCAGTTGAATCTCTTTTAAAAATGCACTGACCATGGCCAAAATCGAGCTACTCACCGCTGCTAATTTGGTGGTATTAGGGTAGTTCTTGTGGCTCACTGTTGCCAATTCAAACCCATCTGAAGAACAAATCATGACAAAGTCTACACCACGTGTATTCATAAGAATTTTTTGGGCTTCACTTTTTGCAAGTTGTAGCAATTGTGTTGGAGCGGTTCGTTTTTGAACTGGAATACTAAGCATGATCTTTCCCTTGAGATGTTGCGCCTACCTTAACTTCAAGTGATGCAATTAATGATTCAACCATCATTAAAATTTGCTCTTGTTCTCTTGCATCAATAAAAAATAATGGATATTGAAGTTCGTTTTCTGCTAACCAGTTGCGATACTTTTGGAGTGAAGATTCTTTATTTTCATCAATATGCGTAATACCAATCGCAATATTATCATTATAATTTTTAAAGGTTTCCAAGTAACTTTTTAGTTCAGCAATTGGAGTAGAGCTATTGTGATCTAACAGAAGAATAATACCAATCGCACCTTTACAAATAACTGACCAGATAAAATCAAAACGGCTTTGTCCAGGGGTTCCATATAGCCCAATTTTAATACCATCATCTAAAGTAATTTCGCCGTAATCAATCCCTACAGTTGTTTGTGATTTTTGGTGACTTTGTACATCAGTATTAAATGCTTCTGTTTCTAAAATTGGAATTTCAGATAGCGATTTGATCGCTTCTGTTTTACCCGCCCCCATACTGCCTGCGAAGACAATTTTATATTGTTGAATAATCATAGTGTTCCTTAAAAGCCAAAACGGCGTCGAATTTTCCCTATAAAATTTTTTAAAAAATGACTTTCTGTATTTGAGTTTTCTGAATGAGTCTGTGGCGTGTAAAAACACTTATTCGCGGAAACATATTGCCCATTATTTGCCATTAAACATGCTGTAATAAAACGTAGAACAACATCGATAGGTTGGTTGAGTTGTTTAGCTACTTCAGTGACTTTTGCTCCCTGAATAAAACAGGCAGAGAGCTGTAGGCTTACTTTTCTATATTCTTTTTGATAGGGTTGTGGCCAATGATTAATTTTAAAGTAACCATCAGCTGACGCTAAATTCTCAAATTCTTTTGAACACCAAATTAAATTCCACAACCAATCCTGTAAGTAATAATCCTTTTTACGAGAAACCTTAGTAAAGTCTGATGTTTTTGCAAAGGTAAAGTTAAAACTCATATTGGTCTGTGTTTTTTGACGAGAAGGTTCTAACCAAGCAATTTGAGTTCTATTATCAATAATTGCCAAGGTACCCTTGTCATCAAATAAATGTAATTTAATATTTTCAGAGCTATGCAAATTTTTTATAAATTGCTCATCTATGATAGATATTTCATTTAATAAAGTTGAGTTGGAACGAACATCAGTATGTTTTAAAAGAGATAATACATTTGCTTGTAACCATGAACGGAGATGTTCTGTTTTTTCTAAAGGGTAGTGTAAGGTATGTTCGTGTATAGTGTCTCCATTTTCTAAAGGTGTTTTTGTAATTTTTAAATAAGGAAATTTTTTCTTATTAAGAATATTTTGAATATTGTCTGCATCAAAAAAGTTTTCATTAATAATTAATAAATCAATCTGATTACTAGAAATGTTAACCCAGTTAATTCCATATTGATTAGATATCAAATCACGGATTAAGATTTTTAATTCGTCTGAAACTTTTAAGCTTAAACCAGAAACTGCAATATTTATGCAATGGCTATCCATAGTATCATTTTAAATTTTTATTAAGTAATATTGTAATGTTATATGTGCTCTTTATATTAAGTATAAAGAGCACAGCTTAAATTAATTAACTAAAATCGAGCTCTTTTTCAAAGGACTTTAACTCATGACGAGCCATGGCTAAATTCGACTTGGCGCGATCAAGTACTAAATAAAGGAATAAATTATTATTACTTTCTAAAGGACGAATTAAGTGATAAGCCTTCCCTAATGTAATTAAAATATCTTCAATATTGTCATTTAATTTTAATGCGTTAGCTACATTTCGTTTTGCGCGAATGACTTCTGTGTTTCCAGCAGCTGCCAGCTCTAAATCAATATCCCCACCGCCTTGTGTAGCAAGTGATAAACCACTTTCTGAATCAACAAGTGCAGATGCAATAAAACCATCAATTTCAGTTAAGCTATCTAAAGAAAGTTTAGCCATTTTTTTATCTCTCAGGATTATAAAGTTATAATTACTACTTTTTCCTTAAAAGTAGTTAAAAATCATTATATTTTTACTCAAGTTGAAGTCAATAAATCAAATAAATTTCAAAATTGTTGTTTTAGTAAATAAGTGACCAAAAATGTCATCTTATAAAAAATATTATAAGATTGTTTTTACATTAAATATTTAATACTGTGCTCATGTTTGCATTATATAATTTCTATTATTAATTTTAATAATTGTAATAGAATGTTAAAGGAATATTTATTGATAAATTATGTTTATTTAAATAGAAAAAGAGGAACTATAAGTTCCTCTTTTAAATAATTATAATAAAATTAAATAAGATGTGTATAAATACAATATAGGTAACCTAAAATAGCTAAAGCAACAAGAGGTGCGATAACTTTTGACCATGCCGGAATAAAAATTTCGATAGGTTGCTCTTCGATGTGTAATTCTTCATGATGCGGTTGGGCTTGGTGAACCATTTGGTTGAACTCCTTCATTGTTGCATCCAATGATAGCTCTTCTTGTTCAACAGGTTTAGAACCAATCAGCTCTGTTAGGTGGTTTGTTGACCAAACCCAATCCTCAGCCTGTCCTGATAAATGTTCAACTTGCCCTAAAATGAGCTCTTTTAAACCGTTCTGTCCGAAACCTCCAGTTTCATCAAGTTGATTAAGCTCAGTTAGCTGTAAGGTCAAAATTTCTGAAATACTTTGCTCAAGTTCGGCATTTTTTAAAATCGACTGATTGTGCTTAGAAGTTGTTAAATGACGCGCTATTTCTTGAATATATAATGGATCGGCTGTTTTGATTTCATTATAAATTTTATTGTCGTCTTGACGCCATAAGCTAATTAACTTTCCAAGAGTGAGCACATTCACTTCATCAATCAGCTTATTTTTCTCATTGGCTGGATATTGATTTAAAAGCTGAGGCTTTTGAATTTTTATTTGCTCAGCAAAGTATTGGACTAAATCAAATGCCATACTTTATTCCTCTAAAATTAATCTAAAATTCTTAATGTTGGCTTTTTCTTGGTTGGTTCAGTTGTTTCTTGTGCTTCAGAGTCTAGCGTATTTTCTATAGGCGCTACATTGGCATATTCTTCTGGATCAAAGAATAAACCTTGTCCATTTTCGCGTGCATATATACCCAAAACAGCTTGGATAGGGACATAAATATCTTTAGAAACACCGCCAAAACGTGCTGAAAAGGTTACGGCATCATTGCTAATAAGCAGTTGATGTACAGCATGGGGCACAATATTTAAAACAATTTGGCCATCTTTCACAAATTGTTGTGGTACATCCGTATGTGGTTGTGTTGCATCAACGAGTAAATAAGGGGTGAGTTGATTGTCGCAAATCCATTCATAGATTGCGCGAGCAAGATAAGGACGTGTAGGGGTTAATTCAATAGTTTGCTCAGACATATCACACTATTCCATATTTAATTGTTCATTGTAACGGGTTTTCTCTTGGGGCGTCATTGATTTAACAAAAGAAGGGCGACTAAAGATACGTTTACAGTACAAAAATATAGGCCGACACTGCTGCTTTGGTAAATCAATTCCCATGCTATTAAGCCGCACAAAAATTGGGGCGAGCATACAATCCAAAATTGAAAAATTTTCGGACATAAAATAAGGGAAATGCTGAAATAGGGGAGTAAGAGAAATTAAGGTATCACGTAATTCTTTTTGCGCTTTTTGCTTTTGTTCTACATTTAAAGTATCTGCATGTTTGAGCATATGATCGGCCAATTTAAACCAATCATTTTCAAGGCGCCAAATGTATTGCCGTTGTTCTGCACGTGCCATAGGAGCATCAGCGTAAAGCTTGCTCTGACGATATCGGTCATCGAGATATTCAGCAATAATTGGAGCGGAAAATAATTTGAGGTTTTGCTCAAGTAGCATTGGTAATTGGTTATAAGGGTTTAGACTCGCTAAATCCTCATCTTCATGATCAGTTACGATCAATTGATATTTAATTTGCTTTTCTGCCAATAAAAAACGGATCCAGTGAGAACGGAAATCATCAGCATGGCTGTAAAGGGTAATTCCCTGAATTGAAGTGTTTTCGACCGACATATCACAAGGTATGGTTGTGTGAATCGGTTAGAATACTAAAAATATGAGTGGAAATCACGGTGCCATAGATAGAGTTTCATATATTTATCTGTTTCGCTCATGCTTAAAATGAATAAGCAATAAAAAAGCCTTGGGATAACCAAGGCTTTTTGTCCGATTCGGTAAACGAATTAACGTTTAGAGAATTGAGGACGTTTACGAGCTTTACGTAAACCAAGTTTCTTACGTTCAACTTCACGAGCATCACGAGTAACGAAACCAGCTTGACGTAGAACAGGTTTTAAAGTTTCGTCAGCAGCGATAAGCGCACGAGTAATACCGTGACGGATCGCGCCAGCTTGACCACCGATACCACCACCTTTAACAGTGATGTAAAGGTCAAACTTTTCAGTAACTTCTAAAAGTTCTAAAGGTTGACGAACAACCATACGAGCAGTTTCACGACCGAAATATTGCTCTAAAGTACGGTTGTTGATAACGAGTTTACCTGTACCAGCTGACAAGAAAACACGTGCAGTTGCGGTCTTACGGCGACCTGTACCATAATTAGTAGCCATGTGCTGTATCCCTTAGATGTCCAAAACTTGTGGCTGTTGAGCAGCATGAGGATGCTCAGTACCAGCGTACACTTTCATTTTTTTGATCATTGCATAACCAAGAGGACCTTTTGGTAACATGCCTTTAACCGCTTTTTCAAGAACAGCTTCAGGTTTGTGAGCAATTAACTTCTCGAAGTTAGTCTCACGGATACCACCAGGGAAACCAGTATGGCGATAATATTTCTTATCAAGTGATTTGTTACCAGTCACTTGAATTTGTTCAGCATTAATCACAACGATGTAATCGCCAGTGTCAACGTGAGGAGTATAAGAAGTTTTATGCTTACCGCGTAAACGACGAGCGATTTCAGTCGCAAGGCGACCTAAAGTTTTGCCAGAAGCATCAACAACATACCAGTCATGTTGAACTTCAGCTGGCTTAGCGCTGAGAGTTTTCATTAAACCACTACCTATTATAGTTGGTTTGGACTATGGAATCTGTCCAAACAAAAGGAGCGAGCATTCTAAACGAGTTTGTTCAAAGTCACAAGAAAAATCCAGTTTAAGTTAGATAATTTAATACATAAACTGATGAATGGCAGATATGTTAAAATGAAACAAATTCTTGTTATATGTCTGGGGTGATTGTGCTGCCTTTATATATCACTTCCGGTGAGCCTGCTGGTATTGGTCCAGATATTTGCTTAAGTCTGGCGGAACGCATTGATGAGCGTCCGATTGTTGTTTTGGCTGACCGAAATTTATTGCAACAACGTGCTCAAAAGCTAGGCATGGACATTAAGTTTTTAGAGTATACAGGGCAAGCTGAATCATGTTTGCAAGGCGAACTTTATATAGAGCACGTCGCGTTAAAAACAGAAGTCATCGATGGCCAATTAAACCCAGCTAATGCAGCTTATGTATTAGAACAATTACGTCGCTCAGCTGATTATGCAATGTCAGGTAAAAGTGTAGGTGTGGCTACTGCGCCAGTACAAAAATCGGTCATTAATGATGCAGGTATTTTATTTAGTGGTCACACTGAATATTATCAAGAGTTCGCTGGTGTAGAGCGTGTTGTCATGATGCTCGCAACAAAAAACTTGCGGGTAGCTTTAGCGACTACACATTTGCCTTTAAGAGAGGTAGCCGATGCAATTACCAAACAACGCTTACATCAAGTGATAGACATTTTACTTCATGACTTAAAAACCAAGTTTAAAATTAATGATCCAAGAGTATTAGTGTGTGGATTAAACCCTCATGCAGGTGAAGATGGTTACTTGGGACATGAAGAGATTGATACGATTAATCCGGTTCTTGAAACTTACCGCTCTCAAGGCATTAAAATCAGTTTAAGTATGCCAGCAGATACTTTATTCACTCCTGATCACCTTAAAAATACCGATGCTGTTCTTGCCATGTACCATGATCAAGGTTTACCTGTGCTAAAATCACAAAGTTTTGGTGAAGCAATTAATATCACATTGGGCTTACCGTTTATTCGAACTTCAGTCGATCATGGTACTGCTCTGTCTTTAGCTGGGACAGGTTTGGCAAAAAGCTCAAGTTTAAATGTCGCTGTCGATTTAGCTTTATCGTTGGCAGCGAGTTAAATTTTTCATGTTGGAAATGTTCTATGTATCAAATTAATGCCCTAAACCCGAAAGATGAAGGGCATAAAGCTCGTAAACGTTTTGGTCAAAACTTCTTACATGATCAGCGAGTCATTGCCAAAATTGTACGCTCTGTTAATCCGCGTCCAGGCGACAATATTGTTGAAATTGGTCCAGGTTTGGCTGCTTTAACCTCTCCTTTAATTGGAGAGTGTGAGGCTTTAACTGTAGTCGAGCTAGACCGTGACTTAGCAGCAGGCTTACCAGAACGTGTACCACATCCAGAACGTTTAACTATCGTAGAAGCTGATGCATTAAAATATGATTTTAGCCAACTTGTAAAAGATGGCCGCCCATTACGCGTTGTTGGTAATTTGCCTTATAACATTTCTACACCATTACTTTTTCATCTCTTGGAATTTGGTAGTCAAGTTAAAGACATGCATTTCATGTTGCAAAAAGAAGTGGTAGAACGTATTACTGCTGAACCAAATACAAAAGAATATGGTCGTTTATCGGTAATGATTCAATATTATTGCCAGCCTACCTTTTTATTTGAAGTACCTGCCGGCGCATTTAATCCGCCACCAAAAGTGACTAGTGCTGTATTCCGTTTAGTTCCTTACGAACAAAAACCGATTGTTGCGAAAGATGAGAAAGCTTTAGCTCGTTTGGTTGCCCACGTCTTTACTCAACGCCGTAAAACGCTAAGAAACAGTCTTAAAGGTATGTTAGCTGAAGATGGCTTCGAAAAAGCAGGAGTCGATCCAATGGCTCGTCCAGAAACTTTGACACTTGCTGAGTTCGTAGCTTTGGCAGATCAAATGGTGGCATAAATGACCAAGCGTTATAACTATGTAATTGGAGATGTGCAAGGTTGTTTTGAAGCACTCAAAGCATTACTAAAAGAAATACGTTTTGATCCTGATCAGGATTTTATTTGGTTTGCTGGTGATTTGGTTGCACGTGGGGAGAACTCGGTAGGTGCACTGCGTTTCATTAAGAAACTAGCCGATCGAGGGGCTGCCGCTACAGTATTGGGTAATCATGACTTAACACTCATTGCTTGTGCTCGTGGTCTTAAAGAAATTAAAGAAAAAGATCGTACGCAGGACGTTATTGATGCTGTGGATGGTGATGAACTCATCGACTGGCTGCGTAAACAACCATTATGTTTATTTCCAAATGAACAAACTGTGCTAACGCATGCTGGTATACCTTGTATTTGGAGTGCATCAAAAACGGCTTCGTTAGCGAAAGACGTTGAAGCGGTATTAGCAGATGATGATCTGTCTGTGCTAGATACTTTTTTGGCTGAAATGTATGGTTCGAAACCGGATCTTTGGCACGATGACTTAACTGGTAATGACCGTCTACGCTGCATTACCAATTATTTAACACGTATGCGTTTGACCAATGCAGAAGGTACTTTGGAATTTAGTTTTAAAGATACTTTAGATGCACCAATGCCGGAAGGTTATTTACCTTGGTTTGAATTTCCAAGTAAAGCTGCACAAACACATCAAATATTTTTTGGACATTGGGCTGCTTTAGAAGGCAGAACTATTAGTGATCATATTCAAAATGTTGATGGTGGTTGTGTGTGGGGTAAGAACTTAATTGCTTACCGTCTTGAAGATCAGAAAATATTTTCAGTAGTTAACCCAGTGATGTAATAAAAAAAGCCGCATAAGCGGCTTTTTTATTTTCGAAAATTATTCTAGTCGAATCCAGATTTGATTGCGGCCTAAAGCAGAAACTCCAAGATAACCGCGCATATGTAGACGGTTACCATTTGCACTGAGTTTGGCTTTTAATCCGTAAACTTTACCAGTATTTGGATCTAGAATTTTTCCTCCGGTATAGGTTGTACTATCAACTTGTTTTAAGCCAGTTGCAATATCCAAGCCTACAATATGCTTATTGGTATAAGGCGCTGGACAGTTATCACAAATTTCTTTTGGTGTATAACCCGGACGCGGTGTGATTTTTACAACTTTTCCTGCATACGTACCATTCGCCTCTTTACGTATTTCTACGTGAGCCTTAGGTGTGCCAGTTTTATCGTCAATTGTTTGCCAAAGACCGGTAATATCGGCTGCAAAAGTAGCAGTATTCATTCCCAATAGGAGCAAAGCTCCAACAAAAAATTTCCCCATAATCAAAAAATCCTTTTAGATTTGAAAGTCCATCTTATTTCTAATTAATAACGGGTTCAATGTTTATTTAAACTACTTTTTAATCAATGTATTCCAAAAGATAACATGAAGGTTGGTAGCCAGATTGCAGTAAATACCCCATTTAAGGCCATACCAAATGCAGCATAACGACCCGCAACAGGGCCACGCTGCCAAGCTTGAGCAGTTCCAATTGCATGGGCAGCTAAGCCTAGAGCTAAACCTGATGCTCTTTCATCATGAATATGCTTAAGTAAAAATGGTGAAAATGCTGCACCAATAACGCCAGATAAAATCACGATCAGAGTGACTAAAGTTTCTGGAGCATGTAATAAAGTCGCGATATTTAAAGCAATAGGTGTAGTTACAGCGCGTGTAGCAAAAGCCAAAATAGTAGGCTCAGACATATGCAATAAATAAGCGAGTCCCATTGGTAAAGCAACAGCACTAATACTCGCAAAGCATAAAATGCCAATAACCGATTTAAGAGGTAAGTCGTCATAACGCATCGCAGCTAATGGTATAGCTAAAGCAACTGTGACATATCCTAATAAATGGCTAAATAAATCATTTACGTAAAGACGGTATTCTTCATAAGGAACTTTCAAGATTGACAATAAACCAATCACAATGAACATACCAAAAACTAAAAGAGGCACTTGAGGGAAACGACGGTTTAAAGGTTTTGCACAAAGATAGCCAACTAGCGTAATCAAAAATCCATATAAAATCATAAACATTTTATTCTCCTTATAACCAATGTTTGGCCATTTTTGCATAGACCCACAAGGGTATAAGGGTGCTCACCACTAATACGAAGAGAAACAAAGGAATTTCTTTACCCATATGTACCAGCATAATTAATGAACCTGCACAAATGGGTAAAAAAGCAAAACCACTTTCTTTCATAATTTTATTATTGGTGTCGACAAGTCTTAAGGGGATTTTCTTAAACTTGCGCCAAATGAGTAAGATGATGAGTAAACTAATTAAACCAACTAAGTTACCTAATTCTGGATGACCAAAAGCACGCATAACGACGACTGAGCCTTCACGGAAACCGATAATAAGTAGAAAAGTTCCTACCCATGCTGCCCAATCTATACTTTTGATCTTATCCATATTTTTTATCTCTAAAAGTGTACTTATCAAGTTTTAACTGATCTAGTGCTTGATTTCAAACTCTTCCAATGGTCTTTTAAACTGACTCGCCCGTTCACCCAATATCTCGTCGATAGGGAGTTTGGCTTGACGAATTAACTGCTCAAGCTTATGAGGTGCAATTCGTATATCAATATGTAAAATTCCTTCATCATCATAATGTTCAGATTCGATCACATTTAAAGCATAAAGCTGGGTACGCAATTTGCCATAAGCAGGTTTAAGTTTTAATGAGAATTGTTGAAGTTGCCCCATTAAACATTCTTGGACTGCTTGACGTAGTAAATCTAGCCCTAAACCTGAATGTGCTGAAACATACACACGATCAGGAACATGAGGCTGTGAATAAATAATTTTAGCCTCTTCACCACTTAAATCGATTTTGTTGTAGACACGAAGGACAGGTGAATCTGCTCCAATTTCTTTTAAAACCCCTTCAACAGCTTCAATCTGATCAAGCATGTCATGACTACTGCTGTCAATGACATGTAAAAGTAGGGTGGCTTCAAGCGTTTCTTCTAAAGTTGCTTTAAAAGATTCAACTAGATCATGTTGTAGGTTTCGCACAAAACCTACAGTATCTGCAAGCACAACAGTACCAATACCATCCCATTCTAAACGACGTAAGGTTGGATCAAGAGTTGCAAACAGTTGGTCGGCTGCATACACATCGCTTTTTGCTAAAATATTAAATAATGTGGATTTACCCGCATTGGTGTAACCTACCAAGGATACGGTTGGGATTGAAGCTTTTTGTCTTGCCGCCCGCCCTTGTATACGAGTTTGATGAACTTTATCTAACTTATCTTTTAATTGTGTAATACGCACACGAATGAGGCGACGGTCTGTTTCGAGTTGGGTTTCACCGGGACCACGTAAGCCAATACCACCTTTTTGTTGTTCAAAGTCAGCAGACCAACCACGAATCAGGCGAGTTGATAAATGTTTAAGCTGAGCAAGCTCGACTTGTAATTTACCCTCATGGGTGCGGGCACGCAGCGCAAAAATATCTAGAATTAAACCAGTACGGTCAATGACTCGGCATTTTAATATTCTTTCTAAATTTCGTTCTTGAGCAGGTGTTAAAGCATGATCAAAAATAACCAGTCCTGCTTCTAAATCACGAACTTGTTCTGCAATTTCATCGACTTTACCGGAACCAATAAAAAACTTAGGATTTGGCTTATTACGTTGCACTTTAATGTGTTCAAGAATATCTGCACCAGCAGACTGTGCAAGTAGAGCAAACTCTTCGGCATCCAGATCATCTAATAATTGTACAGACACACTCACTAATATTGTGCGTTCACCGCCTTGATGCCGATCAACATATTCCACGTGGTTATAAATCCTGAAAAGGCTAAAACTTTATTCTAGTGGAAACTTGAGTAAAAGGGGAAAGGGTTTGCTCTTATCCTTTAGATTATCTACATACATTTTATTTTTTATTTGCTTCTATCGCATAGCGATGCAACTTTATTCCGAAACGTATAGAATGGCTCGAGATGGGTATAACAATGATTGATCGTTAGTGAAATTTTATGGCTCAAACGCAAAGTATAGTGAATTCAACATTAAAGAAATTTTCAAAAATAGGTTTATACGGAAAAAAAGTTACTTCAGCGACAGCGGCAATCAGTGAAGGTTTTTACTTAGTTTATCGTCATGGACTTTATAAAGATCCAAATAACCCTGTTAACACACGATACGTCCAATATTTTTGCCGCCGTTTATGTAAAGTCTTTAACCTCGATGTTCAAGTGCATGGCACCATTCCGAGAGAACCGGCTTTATGGGTAAGTAATCATATATCTTGGCTTGATATTGCTGTTTTAGGTTCAGGTGCACGTGTCTTCTTTTTAGCGAAAGCCGAAATAGAAAATTGGCCTATTCTTGGCAACTTAGCAAAAGGCGGTGGCACTTTATTTATTAAGCGTGGGTCTGGTGACTCTATTAGAATTAGAGAGCAAATTGCTGGGTTCTTAAAACAAAATATTCCAGTTTTATTCTTCCCAGAAGCGACTACTACAGATGGTCATTCTGTTAAAAAAGTTCATGGTCGTTTACTTGGAGCTGCTATTGAAGCAGAGCGTCCGGTACAGGTATGTTTAATCTGTTATGTAAATCGTCATGGCGAATTAGATACCGTTGCACCATTTATTGGGGAGATGTCTTTTGTTGAGCATATTCAGCGTGTTCTAGAAATGCCAAAAGTAACGGCTCATTTATTAACATTGCCTCCTATTTCGGTAGAAGGACATGATGTAAAAAGTTTAACTCAAGAAGTCCAACAAAAAATGGTAGAAGGTTTGGCTCAATTACATCAAAAAGTACTTAAGCCAAAAAGTTAATTACATAAAACCTTCGAGAGGCAGCCATGAAAGAAACTTCATGCCTGCCTTTTGCCACCATTTCATTTCTGGCTCTTTTTTATAAATGACAGGGCCTTTTGAGGTTTCTTGTTGCCAATAAATATTATTATTCGGATCTAGTTTTAATTTATAAGCATACTTATTTAAATTTTCATCCATCGTATGGTGAATTGTTTTAGCCAGTGATGGGCTATCTAAAATTACACCAATTTCAGTATTTAAATAGGCTGAACGTGGGTCAAAATTAAATGATCCAATAAAAACCTGTTCATCTAAAGCCATGAGTTTAGTATGTAAACTTGAGCGACTTAAACCTTTCATGTTTACTTTTGCTTTGGTTGCCAACTCATCCGTATTTTTATTTAAATTACGTTTATCTGGAGTTGGTAAAAACTCATAAAGTTGTACGCCGTTTTTCAAAAGCTCTTTTCGGTAACGACCATAAAATGCATGAACCACAGCAACATCATTGGCTTTAAATGAATTTGTTAAAACACGAACTTCTACCCCTTCTTTGGCGAGGGTACTTAAAATTTTAGCGCCTTGCTTTTCAGGAATAAAATAAGCAGAAATCAAATCAACATTGCTTTCTGGTTTTTCCAAATGATTAATCAATTGGAAATTCAAATGCTCTTCTTTTTTTGCTTTTGACTTAATTTTATCAGGGGAGTCTTTTACAACCTCTGCCTTCACCCAGTCAAACTGAATGTTATGGTCTAACCATTTATCAAAAGCATGCGATCTAGACGTTAAATTGAGAAAGTTTTGAACAGTGGCTTGTTGATAGTGAGCATCTAGTTGTTCTTTCAAACTTTCATATCGTAAACGGTGTTGTTGAGCACTGACAATACTCTGGACTGAGTATGCATATTCATGATTCCAGTAGTCATCAAAAGAATTTACGATATCATCAACAGCAGCACCGACTAACATGACATCGACATCAGAGAATTGATAACTATCACTAACGTTATAATACTGATTTGTCATATTACGCCCACCAATAAGCGCAACCTGATTATCGGCAATAAAACTCTTATTATGCATACGATGATTGATACGCTTTAAGTCTAATAGCATATCCATCGCGCGGTATTTACGAAAACGGTATGGGTTAAATAATTTAACTTCAATATTTTTATGCTGAGAAAGGGCCAGTAAAACACCTTCCATCTTTTTAGCATTATTATCATCAATCAATAAACGCACTTTAACGCCACGATCGGCAGCACGAATAATGGCATGTAAAGCTAAAGCACCGACCTTATCGTTATCCCAAATATAGTACTGTAAGTCTAAAGTCTTCTCGGCTTTATCAATCAACCTTAAACGAGCTGCGAGAGCTTCTAACGGATCATTTAAAATGTGGTAACCCGTTAAATTTGGATTTTGCTCACGTAAAGGTGTAATAATTTTTGCAAGTGAAGTTTGAGATGTATCGATATCACGCGCGTATTGAACTGGTTCAACCCGATGTTTAGGTAGTGTGCTACAACCTGTCAAAGTTACAGCAAAACTTGAACAGACAATTAAAGAAGCTTTGATCAAAAAGCCTTTAGCCTGTTGATGAGTTTGAAGCTGTTTGGAATGAAAGGATTGTGCCATAATCAATACATACGATAAGGTGAGCTAGAGTATAATTCGTGCATATTGAAAGATAAATATTGAATTTGATTACTAGCAATCAATATAAGATAAGTCGAGAATCGTAATGTGGAACCCAAATTCAATCATCTTTTGTTTTTACTTTATTTTTTCAATACTTGCCTTATGGGGAATTGTCGAAGCTTGGGTTCATCAATCGCGTACCGAGACGATTCATCCATTTAAAGCTTTTGTTCACTTACTTGCTTTTTATCTATCTTATCTCCTTATTCCACTTTGGTTCTTTAATTTATATGCAGGTTGGATGGGGTATTACTCAATTCATCAGACTATTTTTATATTTTTATTAAGCGGTATTCTCATTTATGCGCGTTTTATAGAACCGCATATGGTACATGTCGATGTTCATCAGTATCGTTTGAATCCAGACCGCCGTTTTAATAAGCCTGTAAAAGTTGCTTTAATTGCCGATTTACATATAGGTTTATTTTCTGGCCATGAGCGACAACTCAAAATCATTGTGAAAAAACTCAATGAACAAAAGCCAAACCTAGTGGTTGTGGCAGGAGACTGGACTTATGAGCCAGAAGATAAGTTGGTGCAAGAATTGAGTGTACTCAAAGATATTCAGGCCCCTGTGTATTCTGTTCCTGGAAATCACGATGAACAATATCCAGGGCCTCCTATTCAACAACTATTAAAAGATGCGCTTCACTACAATGAGGTTATGGATATTGAAGGGAAAATTGTTGAATTTGATGAATTTCGTTTAATTGGTATTGGTGATCTTTGGGCTGGGAAAACCGATATGCGTTCAATGCCAGACTTACCTCAAGATAAGCCTTGGTTAATTTTGTCCCATAACCCCGATACTGTAGATATGGTTCCCAAATTACCTAATCGCCCCTTAATGTTATCTGGGCATACTCATGGGGGACAGGTCGAACTTCCTTGGGTAACTAACTATATTATGAAAAAAGTATCAATCTTAGGTCATAAACGTGGCTTTTATTCACATGAACATGCTGATGTTTTCGTCACCGTAGGAACGGGTATGGTTGGAATACCATTAAGATTTCGGGTGCCGCCTACTATTGATATTATTGAGCTTGTATAAAATAAAAAAGCCAATCACAAAGGATTGGCTTTTTTATAATTAGAAGCCTAAGGAATAATAACGATTGCAACACGACGGTTAATTGCCCGATTTTCATTGGTTGTATTCGGTACATAGGGTTGAGTTGAACCACGCCCAATAACGTAAATATTTTCCTTTTTAAAACCGTGAGTCAAAAAAAGGTTCGCAACACTTTGCGCGCGTTCTTCAGATAACTTTTGGTTGTATTCAGGATTACCTACATCGTCAGTGTGACCAACAATTTTTAATTTATTCAAATCATATTTATTCAATTGATTTGCTAAACGTGTGAGCTCTGCCTCATGACTTTGTTTTAATGTTGCGTCATTAAAATCAAATAATAAGCGTTCTGGTAAACCTAGAGTCCAACCTTCATTAGTAAGTACAAAACCCTCTTTTTTTAGCATTTTTACTTGACGATATTTCAAAGGACCAAAACTCAAGCAGCCTGCAAGCGCAATGCACAGCAATGCAATAAAGGAGAGTTTCAAAGATCTTGTATTCATAAATTAGCCTAAATTTAATTCTCTGGTTTATAAATAAACCAATGTTGCTCAGAAGTCTTAGCCTTATACATCGCTTGATCTGCTTGCATAATAAAATCTTCTGGACTAGACGCAAATTGGGATAAAGCAATCCCTACACTAAAACTGAAATAAATCGTTTGATCATTTAGATGCAAAGGTTCTTTACAGCTTTCGAGTAAATTTTCAGCAATAGATATTAAATGATCAGCATGCGTAATGGAATGCAAAATAACCGCAAATTCATCTCCGCCTAAACGGGCAATAAAGTCTTGATGACGTAAGCGCGTTTGTAACCTTTTCGCCATCTCTTTCAAAACTTCATCACCAGCTAAGTGTCCGAACTGATCATTAATTGATTTAAAGTTGTTGTTATCTATGAACAATAAAGCCGACTTGTTGTCAAAATCCTTATCTTCAAACATATCTAACAATATTTGATAAAAATAATGTCTATTCGGTAATAAAGTAAGCTGGTCATGATGGGCTTGAAAAGATAATTTACGATTTTCCTTTTGCAGTTGATTATCCCAAATCTGAATTTCTTCAAGTAACTCATTAAATACGGTATTTAGATCTTGAAACTCTTTAATTCGGTTATAAGGAAAACGAAGGTTATAAGCTTTTTGTTCACTTACGATTTGAGCAATATTTGTGAGTGGATAAATCGCTTGCATAATTTGACGATAAGTCAAATTCACTGACCACCATAAAGCACAAACAATAAATAGCATTGCAATCGCAAGACCGACCATAATCATCTTTAAAAATTGCAATATTTTTTCAGAGCTACCAAAAAGTGTGAGTTCACCTACATTCTGCTGGTGATGATAAATTGTTAAATGTACCGGCTCATTTAAAAACCAGTGATCAAACCATCCTTCTAAAACTGAAGTTTGACTCGACAATTTAAAGCTTTGTGCAATTAAATGATGTTCAGAATCATAAATATGAATTGCTCGAATAGAATGATCATTTGTATATTCATTTAAAATCTGTTCTATCGTGATCTTGTCATTAAATACGACAGCTGGCTGAATACGCTCTAGAAGCGTATGGCTGAGTAACTGCAAATTCTGCTTTGCATAAGTTTCCATAGTAAAAACGGAAATAGATACAAAGGTAAAAGAACAAATAAAAAAAGTAATAGCAAAAATCGTAAATTGAGACTTTCTAAAAAGAGCATGTAGAGAAGTGGACTGATACAACTTAGATATCATAGCCCTTACTCCGCATTCTTAGCCAAGAGTAATACCCTTGGATCAATATGGACCTTGGAGTGGCTTAATGCATCTAAGTTAACTTTAAAAGTGGTGTAATTATTTTGGTCATATAAGCAAAAGATACTACCAACTTCACATTCTGGATTATTAATACTTAAAGAAAGCAAAGAACGATATGGATAATTTTGAATTAAATTTTGTTGCTGCTGAGGAGAGGTTGTAGAGAAATAAACAGCTTGGCAATGCGACTTAGGAAAATCTTTAGCATTAACCGTTTGTACACGATAGTTATAAGATAATTGCTGAATATAAGACTGAAAAGTAGAAGTAATTGAAGCATTATCAATTACACAAAGAGTAGGAGTGCTTACATTCTCCCATTTGCTATAACTTAAAATAGATAAAGTCAGCACATAGAAATTATGTTTTGAATTGGCATACGCAGGCCCACTCGTAGCAAACACTACAAGTATGCAGAATAATACTTTCTTAGCGGAGTGCCACATGGTGAGTTAATGCCAAATCAATTGCACGAATAATCTATTCTACATGAAGTTGATTAACTAAAAAAAGTTTAATATCTCATCTAATTTTGACTAAAAAGCCTAAAAAATGATCGGTTGATGCATGGGATGTTAAAAAGGTATTGCAAAGGGATTTGGATGGTCTATAATGCACATCCATCGGCGGTGATGCAGATAGAAACTTGTTGAAAAACAGTTACTTGAGATTAAGTTGGTTACTTTAAGTGATGAATTTGATGTTAAGTTGGTTTGAAAGATAAGTTTTAAAAATATCGAAATTACCTGTTGACTTTTAAGAGATTAAGAGTAATATAGCCGACCTAGCTTGCTGGTGACGAACCAGGAAGAAGATCATTAAGAGAATTGAAGAA
>NZ_JFXL01000027.1:0-38249 GCF_000588255.1 Acinetobacter sp. 1424608 | reverse complement strand
CCCGCCCCTAGAGTCACAACAAAAACAACGACCGTTGCAATTTGTAGAGAAGTGCCTGCACCATTGCCAAAAATCCACATAAAAATACTAATTACAACCAAGAGTAATAGTACAAAAATGGCAGGAACTAAAATCACTAAGCTCTTAGGCACAACAGGTTTGGCACTGTTAACACCTTGGCTTACTGGCATAATTTTAACACTTTGACATTGAGGGCAACGATATTGCATGACAGCTCCACATTAAATTTGAATCTATTCTAACGGAAATGCAAAGAAAGGAAAAAAATTGTAGGGCTTTTAAAAAGTGATATAAAAGTTAGATATAAAAATACTTTTTTGAAACAAGCATATATGAAAAAATGATGATTTATGCGTACACATAAAAGTTAAAATAGTACCGTAGAGCATGCTAATCTAGATAAAAACCAAGTGTGTTCAACACTGGAAATGAGCTGAAAAGCTGATTAATGGGATGCGAAAGAAATATAAAAAGGAGAGGGACTTGGGTCAAGAAGATGACAATAAGTCGGAGCCTATAACGACATCAACAGTTTCAGGGAACCCTGACCCTATAAAACTGTCATTCTCACGCCGTTTGCTGCATAAGACCTTGCAACATGCTCATGATGCCGTCGGATTTGCTAGTGATACGACACGTAATCTTGCAGAGGTTGCAGATGCAGCCTTAGATGCTTTAGACCATGTAACAACTCATACAAAGCGTGGAGTCGTTGGCATGACCAATCTGGCAGCAGGAACTGTTAGAGATATGGTCTCTGAAACCAGTGAAACTGCGCGTCAGGTTGCCTTAATTATGGCCCGTACTTTTCTAGGTAAGAGTACGCTGAATTTATATTTGCCTGAAATGCTGTTAAATAGCCAAATTCGTAAACGTATAGATCGTTCAGAAATTGATGATATTAAAGTTCAATGTGGCAATGATCGGTTTCAGGTTGAAATCGATGGGCACTATCACCGTTTCCTATATCGGCTGAGTTTAGATTTTCGGGTATTGGAATGCCGTATTGGGCAAGAAAAATTCTTACGTTTACGTCAAATGGATGAAAGCCTAGTTGTACAAATTCGACATGGTGGAACATTGTCGAATTGGGCAGTCCGTCGTATCGGCCGAGTAGGTTTCGAAGTCATTAACATGCTGCCTATACCATCACTGATTAATCATTTGATTCGTGATATTCCGGGTATTCAACGTGATGGTCACCGTATGTGGTTTATTGACCTTGAACAGGCAGGCTTTATTGATTTCATTAACAACCGTTCATGGATGGTAGAAAAACTTTTAAGCTTGACAGACTTTAGTATTTTACCGGGACTCAATATTTTGAGGGAAAGCCGGGAGCTTGTGCAGCAACTGGTAGATCAATTCGAAATAAAAGGACTACGGGTTCAATCAGGTCGTCTTGAAGTCCAAGTTGGAATTGCGAATTAAATTACATAAATGAGAAGCTGATTGATGATCAGCTTTTTTATTGCGTAGATAAGAAAAAAACCACTGTCTTCATGCAGTGGCTTTTTAGAATTTGGCGTCCCTACGGGGATTCGAACCCCGGTTACCGCCGTGAAAGGGCGATGTCCTAGGCCTCTAGACGATAGGGACTTATATGAGGCATACATCTGAAAAATATTGGCGTCCCTACGGGGATTCGAACCCCGGTTACCGCCGTGAAAGGGCGATGTCCTAGGCCTCTAGACGATAGGGACTTATATGAGGCATACATCTGAAAAATATTGGCGTCCCTACGGGGATTCGAACCCCGGTTACCGCCGTGAAAGGGCGATGTCCTAGGCCTCTAGACGATAGGGACTTATATGAGGCATACATCTGAAAAATATTGGCGTCCCTACGGGGATTCGAACCCCGGTTACCGCCGTGAAAGGGCGATGTCCTAGGCCTCTAGACGATAGGGACGTTTCAGAGGTGGGCGTATATTAGGTCGATTTAATAAAAGTGTCAAATAGTTTTCTAAAGAAATATTAAAAAAAACATTCAAGCGCTTAAAAATAACTCAAATTGTAGAAAATATAGGCATTTATGGCTAATTTTTATTGAAAAGGTTCAATAATTGCTTTGATGACTGCATGGTGTTGTAAGTACCCTACAATTTCATGGGGTTGGTTCGCAAAAGTAAAAATTTCTTGATTGATAATTGGTGGAGTGAAATTAAAAGGTGCTTCACTTAATGGGAAAGCTGTTAAAAAATCATCTTTTGAGTAGAAATTATACCAATCGCCATTGAGGCATTTTGGTCGTTCAATCGGAATAGGGAGTTTACTTTGGATCACCCGAAAAGAAAGTGGTGAAGCTAAGGTAACAAAGCGTTGTACTGAAAAGTGATAAGCCGGGTCTGATAACAAGTGAAATGCGATCACGGAACCTAAAGAGTGAGCGACTACAATACAATCTTCATCATCATGCATTTGTTTTAAAATTCTTTGATGAACTTCGTACATAAAATCAGGATTAGATAAGTACATGTAAGTTTCAATCAAGAATTGTTGAATTAAGCTCTCATGTAATTTAGGAAAATTATTTAAAAGAACCACCATTTCTTTAAGAACGCGATCTTTTACTAACTGTGAAGTCAGATATAAACGTTCTGATAAGCTTTCTGCGGGTTGATCGGGGGAAAGAGGAAGATGTGGCACAAAAGGAGTATGTTCCTTAGGTGTGTTGGCTTGTGAGTGTAAATGGATAGGCAAATGAAAGTTAAAGGATTTTGGAAGTAAGGTGTTTAAATCTAATTGATTAGAGAGTTGATATTTCGTCATTAAATCGCCATAAAAAGGCATGTGTATATGTAAATCTCTTAAATTAACTCTACAGTGCAATTGTTTTAAGCCCAGTTTAAAGACTCTTAGCCAGTGCTCTTTTAAACGATGTGCTGTGTAATTTTGTTGATTCATCCCATGGATAAATATAATTTTCATTGTATACAAGGAATTGTTTTTAATATAAATTTTAATCTACAACGGTAGATTCTATAAAGCCAGTATCTAAACAAAAAAAAGTGTAGCTTTTTGCTACACTTTTTAATTACAAGCACTTAGGCCTTATGGCGATAAAAAATAAAATAACTGATATAGCAAAGAGCCGTAAAAATTAAGCAACCTACAAAACCTGCTCGCATTTGAGGGTCTGCTGCCATACTTAAACAGGTAATAAAGCAGAATAGAAAACCTAAAATTGGGACAATAGGAAATAATGGTGCAGCATATTTTAAATCTTTAACCATATGTCCAGCTCGGTACCAGTGTCTACGGAAATTGAACTGACTTAAACAGATACTCATCCAGACAATAACCATGGTGAAAGCTGCAACGCCGAGTAAGTTTTTAAAGATGGTTTCAGGTGCAAACTGTTCCGATAACAAACCTGGGATTGCGCCAAACATGGTGACTACTAAAGCAACAATAGGTGTTCCACTTTTTGAAAGCTTGGCAAATACACTTGGAAGAAGCTTTTGTTCTGATAAAGACCACATCATGCGTGAAGCGGCATACAAACCTGAATTGGCGGCTGAGAGCAGTGCAGTAATAATTACAAAACGAATGATATCATCTGCATATGGGATACCAATGTAATTAAATACAGTAACGAAAGGACTGCTACTTACACTTTCACTGCTTAAGCCTGCAAGCTGGAAAGGGAGTAATGCACTGATCACAATAATGGTGCCGACAAAGAAAATAAGAAGGCGCCAGATTGCAGCATTAATCGCTTTAGGGACGTTTTGTGCAGGATCTTTAGTTTCACCAGCAGCCACACCAATTAGTTCTGTCCCAGAGAACGCAAAATTCACAATCAGCATGGTAGTAAAGATAGGGAGGAAACCGTGTGGGAACCAGCCTTGGGCTGTTAAATTACTAAACAGAGGAGCAGTTTGAGCGCCATGAAAAGGAATTAAACCAAAAATGGCTAATAACCCAAGCACAATAAAGGCAATAACGGTAACAACCTTAACAAGCGCTAACCAGAACTCAGATTCAGCAAATACTCGAGTTGAACTAATATTTAGTCCAAAAATCGTCACTGCAAAAATAAGTGTCCAGATCCACATTGAAATTTGCGGAAACCATTCCTGCATGAGTAGGGCAGCAGCGGTAAACTCGGTCCCTAGCGTTGCTGTCCATGTTAGCCAATACATCCATGAAATCATGTAACCTGTACTTGGACTAATGTACTTTTGGGCATATGCACCAAAAGAACCAGAAACAGGCATGTGCACAGCCAGCTCGCCTAAACAGAGCATAACCATGTAAGCAATTGCACCCCCAAGAATGTAGGCAATAATTGCGCCAATAGGTCCAGTTTGTGAAATGACTTCCCCTGAACCCAAAAATAAACCAGTACCGATTGCACCGCCTAGCGATAACATCACAAGGTGGCGAGTACTCATGGCTCTTTTTAAAGGTGCAGTACTGTTCTGATGCTGAGCATCTAGTTGATTGTCAGATGGCTGCATATTACACATTGAGAGAATTTAAGAAAGACGCTATTTTAGATAAAATAGACAAATGTGCAATCAAGAAGGTGTCAAAGAATAGACAGGAAGGTGACGATAGAGTCTTTAAAAGGAATTTTTAAAATAGAAAATGGCGTCCCTACGGGGATTCGAACCCCGGTTACCGCCGTGAAAGGGCGATGTCCTAGGCCTCTAGACGATAGGGACTTGATGAGGCAAACACAAAGGATCTTGGTGGAGCCAAGCGGGATCGAACCGCTGACCTCTACAATGCCATTGTAGCGCTCTACCAACTGAGCTATGGCCCCAGTTTGTGTGAGCGCAATATTAGGGTGAATGCGCCCACACGTCAACAAAAAAATGAATTAAGCTTCGCTAGTTGCTTCATTTTTCGGCAGTTTTAAGCTTTCATTGAGCTTTTCCCAGTTTTTCACCTCTTTTTTACTCGGTGCACCAACAATTTCTAATGCATGTCGTAAGCGAGCAAAGGTTAAATCTGGACCAAGCGTAACCATTGATTGCATAACTGGTGTTGAACTGGTTGAGCCAGCAATTACGATAAAGAAAGCAGGCATAAAATCACGTAGTTTAATACCCATTTGATTTGCCAAGTCCATTAAGGTTTGGCTAACCGTGTCATTATTCCAAGTAAACTGACTTTCAAGACGCCAAATAGCAAATTGTAAGCTTTGGCGAACTTGTTCTTGAGTCAATTTTTTACTTTCAAACATTTCGGCTGTAATTTGTGGCATATGGTTAAAGTAGAAACCAGCCCAATTTACTGCTTCAGAAAGTAAATTAATACGCGGTTGAATTGCAGCAGCAATATCTTCTAATGTATTGCGGTCACTCTTCCAAGTAAGTAAACGGTCTAGTAGCTGGCCTGGTGTTAAACCTTTAATCCATTGACCATTTAACCAATTGAGTTTTTCAACATCGAAAATTGGGCCGCCTAAAGATACACGTTGAATATCAAAGTGATCCATCATGTCTTGCAGGGTAAATACTTCACGCTCATCTGGCATTGACCAGCCCATACGGCCTAAATAGTTGAGTAAGGCTTCTGGTAGAACACCAATATCGCGGTAGTAGTTAATTGATGTTGGATTTTTACGTTTAGATAACTTCGATTTATCTGGATTACGTAGCAAAGGCATATGGCAAAGCGTTGGCATTTCCCAACCAAAGTATTGGTAAAGCAACTGATGCTTCGGTGCAGAAGGAAGCCATTCTTCACCACGTAATACATGAGTTATTTCCATTAAATGGTCATCAACTACGTTTGCTAAATGGTAAGTTGGTAAACCATCTGTTTTAAGAAGCACTTGCATGTCGACTTGTGCCCAAGGAATTTCTACTTCCCCGCGTAATAAGTCATTAAATTTACATACACCTTCTTCTGGTACTTTCATACGAATGACATGAGGTTCACCGGCTTCGAGGCGGCGAGTAACTTCTTCTTGAGAAAGCTTTAAGCCACGGCCGTCATATTTTGGTGTTTCACCACGTGCTTGCTGTTCAGCACGCATTTGATCTAGTTCTTCTGCTGTCGCGAAACAGTAAAAAGCATGACCTTTTTCAACAAGTTCTAACGCGTATTGCTTATAAATTCCCATGCGCTCTGATTGGCGATAAGGTGCGTGAGGACCACCCACATCTGGACCTTCAGACCAGTTTAAACCTAACCAACGTAATGAATCTAAAATCATTTTTTCAGATTCTGGTGTAGAGCGAAGTTGGTCTGTATCTTCAATTCTTAAAATAAATCCCCCGCCATGTTGTTTCGCAAAACACATGTTGAATAAGGCAATGTAGGCAGTACCAACATGAGGGAAACCAGTAGGAGAAGGTGCAATACGAGTACGAACTTTCATAGATAATGGGTCAAAATAAAAATTGAAACTATTATAACGAAAAAGCCCAGTATTCTGACGTTTTTATTTAACGGCAGACTGGGCTTAATTTGAAACGATGAGGGGCCGTTTCAAATATTAAGAAGTATGTGGCTGGAAGATTGCCTGAACAAAACGTGAAAAACGTTCATGCTGTGCAGCAAGAAAATTTTGAGTAGGTGTTACACGAATAGTGTTAAGTACTTTTAACTCATCATCTGTAGATGGTAGAGCTATAGTATTGCGTTTTTGCTGGTCGAGTGCTTTTTCAATAAGCGAAGACTGACGGTCCGAAACGCTTTTGCTCGGTGTATCTTTGAGTGCTGCGGCAACAGATAATTGTGATGCAAAACTGAGCACCAAACCCAAACTCAAAGCTTTTCCATACTTAGTTTTCATTTTTTACTCATCCCCTCAGTACGTACATTTCGTCTATTTTTTGAGTTTAACCCAATGTAAAATTACGGTAACGCTACGATTCAAACATAAATTTTAATAAAAAAGTAGAACTATGTCACACTTTTTACAAAAAACACCTTTATTTCACCTTGGTATCTTTTAAATGTAGCCTATCTGTATCCATTACGTCTCATTATTTAACAAATTAATGTGTAGATAAAGTGAAGACTATAAATAAACTATAAGAATAATTACAAAACTTTTCGAAATTATGAATAAAAACTAAGCAAAATTTATATCGTTTAAAGTGATTAGTAAACCTTGAATTGTTATAAGTATTTGATGGAAAAATGAAAACATAAAAATATAGTATAGTTTAAAAATGAAATTGGTTTTTATAAATGAAAAGAATAGCAATAATTGCGGTCGCTACATATATGGGGTTAGCCGTAAGTGCAGTACAGGCTGCGACTACATTTTTAAATGTTTCTTATGATCCAACCCGTGAATTTTATCAAGAATATAATCAGGCTTTTGGAAAATTCTGGAAGCAACGTACAGGTCAGGACGTTGATTTTAAACAATCCCATGGTGGCTCTGGGAAACAGGCTCGAGCTGTAGCGACAGGCCTTCAAGCAGATGTGGTGACCTTGGCTTTAGCGAATGATATCGATGAAATTGTTAAAGCCGGATATATCCAACCGAACTGGCAAAAAGAGTTTCCTAATAACTCGGCACCTTATACATCTACGGTTGTATTTTTGGTTAGGAAAGGTAATCCAAAGAATATTCGTGATTGGAATGACTTAACTAAACCTGGTGTTGAAATTATTACGCCTAATCCGAAAACAGGTGGAGCACCGCGCTGGATTTATCTTTCTGCATGGGGATATGCTTTAAAACAGCCGAGTGGAAATGATGCCAAAGCAAAAGAGCTGGTTAAAAAACTTTATCATAATGTCAAAGTATTAGATTCTGGGGCACGTGGTTCGCTGACTACATTTGCTGAGCGTGGAATTGGAGACGTTCTACTCTCTTGGGAGAATGAAGCATTATTGGCAACTAAAGGGCTTGATAAAGATAAATATGAAATTGTTTATCCATCCATTTCAATTTTGGCAGAGCCTTCTGTTGCGATTGTAGATAAAACAGTCGACAAGGACGGTAACCGTACTTTAGCTAAAGGCTATCTCAACTTCTTATATTCACCTTTAGGACAAGAGTTGGCCGCTAAACATTATTTCCGTCCACGTAATCCTCAGGTCGCTGCAAAATATGCAGCACAATTTCCAAAAATTAAATTATTTACGATTAACGATGTTTTTGGTGGGTGGGCAAAAGCTCAGCAAACTCACTTTGCCCATGGAGCCATCTTCGATCAGATTTATGAAGGGAAATAGTAGAGACAAATATAGCTAGAGTAGCCGTTTAAAAATTACTTAAACTTTTAATATTGAAGCAAGTGAACCTGAAAAGGTGAGCTTGCTTTTTTATTTTGCTTAAAAAATGCAAAGAAAACGGTTTTCTCTATGAAAAATTAATATTTTCCTACAAAAAGCCGTTTGGTGTTCATCATAAACAAGGTGATAATGTGCAGTTACATTTTTACGCTATGATTTAACTCCTATGTCGCATATTTCTGTCTTACTTTTTGAGACCGTTGAAAGCTTATTGGCAGATCGCACAACTGGGGTGTATATCGATGCAACCTTTGGACGAGGCGGGCATACGCGCTTATTATTGTCTAAACTCGATGAAAATGCTCGAGTATATGCCTTTGATAAAGACCCTCAAGCTCTGGAAGTTGCGGCTGCTTTAGCACAAGAAGACCCAAGATTTACCATTATTCATGCAAGTTTTGCTGAAATTAAAGAAAAAATGCAGGAAATTGGGGTGCAAAGTGTCGATGGAATTATGGCAGACTTAGGTGTGTCTTCTCCTCAATTAGATCAAGCTGAACGCGGCTTTAGTTTTATGCAAGATGGTCCTTTGGACATGCGTATGGATAACTCTAAAGGATTGACGGCTGCTGAATGGTTACTTGAAATTGAAGAGGAACAGTTGGCGAATATCATTTATCAATATGGTGAAGAACGATATAGTCGACGTATTGCTAAAGCAATTAAACAAGCTGGAAAATTAGATACGACAGCACAACTGGCTGAACTTGTAAAAACAGCTCATCCAAAATGGGAAAAACATAAGCATCCGGCGACACGTACTTTTCAGGCTATTCGTATTGCTATTAACAAAGAACTAGATGATATTGAAGTGTTTTTACCGCAAGCTGTAGACTTGCTTAAACCAAAGGGGCGTTTGTCTGTGATCAGCTTCCATTCGCTTGAAGACAGGTTGATTAAACAGTTTATTCAAAAAGAATCAACGCTTGCAGAAGATTCTGGTTGGGGGATGCCTCAACAGCAGGTTGATACGAGAAGATTAAAGAAAATTTCACGGGTTCGTGCGAGTGAAGAAGAAGTAAAAGCGAATCCACGTTCACGTAGTGCATGGCTTCGGGTTGCTGAACGCTTGGAACAAAAAGGCGCGTAATGAAAAGCAGTGATGAAATCGAAACCACAGAAAATAAAGTGGTCAAAAAAGTTGTGATATATACAGTCATGGTGGCGTTGGTTTTCATCAGTGCCATGATGGTGGTATTGCAAGTGTTTGAATACCGTCATGATTATAGAGAGTTAAGCTCTTATATGCGTGAACGTGATGACCTCAATGCTGAATGGGGACGTTTATTGATTGAGCAACAAACATTTGGTGCGACTGCTCAAATTGGTACGCGTGCTGTGACACAATTACGAATGTTTTCGCCACCGGCTGCAGAAACGGTGGTAATTTCTTTACCGATGACCTCAGAGCAAAATAAGTAAGGCCTTGCTGTATGGTAGATAAGCGAACAAAGCAAACACGAAAAAAACAGCAGTCTATTTCGGAAAAACCAAGTCTTGCCTTTGATATGTGGCGGTTTTATCTGCTCTGGGCAGTGGTGCTCCTGTGTTTTGTGGTATTAATTGCACGTGCATTTTATGTTCAGATCATTAATAAGGACTTTTTACAAAATAAGGCAAATGCCAATATTTTGCGTACTGAACGTGTAGAAGCTATGCGGGGCGTAATTAGTGATCGCCACGGTGTACCTTTAGCGATCAGTAGTCCAATCATGAAAATTGTGATGGACCCACGTGATTATTTTGAAACTAAACATTTATACGATCAAATTTCGGCTGAACTAAAACAAGATCCAAAAAATCGTAAATTAAAACGCCAATTACCAGATAAAAATTTAAACTTAGATGAGCTTGCCGATGTGGTCGGTGTTGATCGTGCTGACCTTAAGAAACAGATGAATGCGCGTCCGCGTTCTCGTTATTTAGTTTTGAAAAAAGAAGTACCGCCGCAACAAGCTGACCTCATTATGAAAGGTAACTTCCAAGGGGTTTATGCAGAAAAAACTTACAAACGCTATTATCCGCAGCCACAACCAAATGCCCAAATTATTGGTTTGACTAATAGTGAGGGGCAAGGTGTTGAAGGCCTGGAAATGCAGTTGAATAAGCAGCTTTCTGGAGTAGATGGCGAACAAAAAATTATTCGTGATAAGCGTGGTAATCGTTTAAAAGTTTCTGAAGTGATTCGTGAGGGCGAGCCGGGTGAGAATATCACTTTAAGTATCGACTCTCGTTTACAGTACATTATGTATCGCGAATTGACCGCAGCGGGTGTTGCGAATAATGCACGTTCAGCAACGGCTATTGCGGTTGATGTTAAAACGGGTGAGATTTTGGCAATGACCAGTTGGCCATCTTATAACCCGAATGATAAGAATGGCTTGTCTAATAAAGATGCTATGCGTAACCGTGGTGCGATCGATATGTTCGAACCGGGTTCAACCATGAAGCCATTTACTATTTCTGCTGCATTAGAAACTGGTCAATACACACCAAATACGATTGTAAATACCTCTCCTGGTTCAATGCGTTTAGGTTGGCATACTATTCGTGATACCCATAACTATGGGGCTTTGACCGTAACAGGTGTGATTATTAAGTCTTCAAACGTGGGTTCTGCAAAAATTGCATTATCACTTCCAAAAGAGACTTTACCGACCTTCTTTAATCGTGTTGGTTTTGGTAAGCGTTCTGCTGTGAAGTTCCCAGGGGAAAGTTCTGGTTTAGTACTTCCTGTAAATAAATTAAACTCTTCTCAAATTGGTACCATGGCTTATGGTTATGGTCTAAACGCAACTATTCTTCAGCTGGCACAAGGCTACGCCATGCTTGCAAATCATGGCGTCAAAATGCCATTAAGCTTGCATAAATTAGATCAGGCACCTAAAGGGGAGCAAGTTCTTAACCCAAAAATTGCTGATCAAGTCTTGTTAATGCTTGAGCAAGTGACTATGCCGGGTGGTACAGCGACACAAGCCAATATTCCAGGCTATCGAGTAGGCGGGAAAACAGGTACTGCTCATAAATTGCGTGCTGATGGTAAAGGTTATTCAAATAGTGAATATCGTGCTTTATTTGCTGGCGTTGCACCAATTAGTGATCCGCGTTTAGCTGTTATTGTGGTTGTGGAAAATCCACAAGGTCGTTACTACGGTGGTTTGGTTGCTGCCCCAGTTTTCGCTCGTATTATGCAAGAGTCACTACGTTTAATGAACGTGCCGCTTGATAAGCCACTTAACACTCCACAAAATCCTATTCGCAGGTAAGCTATGACTGTTTCTTTTCAAGAAATTAATCCAATCGAGATTGATGCACAATGGCCTCAACAGCCATTTCATGGCTTTAATTTAGATAGTGGTAAAGTAGAAGCTGGCCAAATTTTTATTGCCTTGACCAGTTATAGCCAACCTGAAAAAACACGCACATTTGCTGAAGCAGCTTTAACAAATGGGGCACTTGCTGTAATTAGTGAAACTGAATTAGGTGTAGCGAATGAGTGGGTGTGTTCTGATGTGCGTCAGCGTATGGGTGAGTGGCAAAAAAGTTATTTACAACAAACTGATACGGTTAAACCATTACGGATTATTGCTGTAACAGGTACGAATGGTAAAACGACTATTTCTCGCCTAATTGCTGAGTTAATTAGTTCGCAACAGCAGCGCTGTGCGGTGATGGGAACGACTGGTAATGGTATTTTGCCGGATTTAACGCCTTCTACACATACTACTCTTGATGCTTTGCAGTTACAAAATGAATTACATGCTTATGCTAAGCACGGCGCAACTTTTGCTTCTTTAGAAGCGAGTTCGCATGGTCTTGAGCAGGGCCGATTAAATGGTTGTGATATTGAAATTGCTGTTTATAGTAACTTAAGTCGTGATCACCTCGATTATCATGGCACGCTAGAAGCTTATGCAGAAGCAAAGGCTCGTTTATTCCAGTTTAATTCGTTAAAAGTTGCTGTGATTAATCTAGATGATGCACATGCAGATTTAATGATTAAATCGGCGAAGAATAATCCAGCGCAACCTAAAATTTTGACTTATTCGCTTACTCAAAATACGGCCGATTATTATATTACCGATTTAAGCTATAGCTTGGCGGGGGCAACCTTTTATTTTGTGGGGCCGCAAGGGTCATTTGCTGTAGAAAGTCCATTATTAGGTCATTTTAATGTTGAAAACTTGATTGCGGCGCTGATCGCTGCTGAGCAAGCTGGTTTCGATTTACAAGCATTAGTTAATTTTGTTCCTAAACTGATTGGCGCACCAGGCCGAATGCAGGTCATTCGTGATGATGAGCGACTTTTTGTGGTGGATTATGCGCATACACCGGATGCATTGATTCAAGTGCTTAAAACATTAAAGCGTCACGTTTCGAATCAGCTTTGGGCTGTATTTGGATGTGGTGGTGACCGTGACCGTGGTAAGCGCCCACTCATGACTCAAGCAGCTTTAGATGGTGCAAATCCTGTTATTCTGACTTCAGATAACCCAAGAACAGAAGACCCCGAACAAATCTTTGCTGATATGAAGCAAGGAATAGATTTTTCAGGGCATCGTATGCATGAAATTCATGACCGTCGTGAAGCAATTAAATTTGTTACGCAGCAGGCTCAAGCTGGTGACATTGTGGTGATTGCCGGGAAAGGTCATGAAAATTATCAAGAAATTAATGGTGTGCGTCACTGGTTTGATGATGTGGTTGAAGTGCGTTCTGCGATTGATGCACAACATCATACGGTAGATGCTGCTTACCCTGCACAATAGGAAAAATTATGCATACTTCAACCACCAGTACCGTGCCTTTGGAACCGTGGACAGCTCAACAATTACAACAGGCAACGCAGGGTTACTGGCATAAAGACCAGATCCCTCAAACTGAAATTAAACGTATTTTGACTGACTCGCGTCATGCAGAAAGTGGGGATGCCTTTTTAGCATTAAAAGGTGAACGTTTCGATGCGCATAATTTTGTCGCGCAAGTCGCTGCAAATGGTTGCCAAGTCGCTATTGTTGAGCAACCTATAGATGCCAACATTGCTCAACTTGTAGTTGCTGATACTCGCTTGGCTTTGGGGCAACTTGGTGCATATCGCCGTGAACAAAATGCTCAATTGAAAGTTATTGCTTTAACGGGAAGTAGTGGTAAAACCACTACTAAAGAAATGCTAGGAAGCATCTTATCTCGTTTAGCCCCTACATTGATTACCCGAGGCAATTTAAATAATGACCTTGGTGTGCCGATGATGCTTCTTGAGCTTCGCAAGGAACATCAATATGCAGTGATGGAACTTGGGGCAAATCATCAAGGTGAAATTGATTACACATCAAAACTTGTTCAACCGCATGTCGCTGGCATTTTAAATATTGGGACTGCTCACTTAGGTGAGTTCGGTGGTCGCGATGGTATTTGCCGTGCTAAATCAGAAATTTATCGTCATATTCTACCTCACGGTGTTGCTATTGTTCCGCAACAAGATGACTTTACTACCGAGATTCGTGAAGCAGCAAAAAGTCATCAAATTATGAGTTTTGGTACTGGTGGTGATGTCTTTGCTACAGAGATTGAATTGTTGCCACAATCTGCCAATTTCCAGTTACATACACCTCAAGGTTCAAGTTTTGTAAGGCTGCCATTTGCAGGTGAGCATAATGTGCAAAATGCAACTGCTGCAGTAGCATTTGCTTTGGCATTAGGTGTTAGCCTAGACGATATTGTAAAAGGATTAGAGCAAGCACAAGGTGCGAAAGGCCGTTTGAACTTTATTCAAAAAGCGCCTCATTTATTTATTGATGATACTTATAACGCTAATCCAACATCTATGCGAGCTGCGGCGCAAGTGTTACTTCAACAAAATGGCATTAAAGTCATGGTGATGGGGGATATTGGGGAACTTGGCGATAGTAGTTGGCAAGAACATCATGATTTAGGTCGCGATCTCGCTCAGCTTCCTTTAGATCATATTATTGCAGTTGGGCAGTTTGCCTCAGCAGCTCTCGAAGGTGCGGGCCTTCATTCTACTAAATTGAAAGCATTTCAGACTCAAGCTGAGGCGCTTCCATTTTTAATCAATCTAATCCAAACACATCAACCCCAGTCCATGAGTTTCCTGTTTAAAGGTTCTCGCTTTACTCATATGGAAACGTTGATGGCTGATTTGATGGAGAAACTTTAAATGCTGTTATGGTTGTTTGAACAACTTGCGGGCTATCACAGTTCGTTTCAGGTTGTTCGTTATTTAACATTACGTTCTTTACTCAGTGTATTAACGTCACTGACCATTGGTTTGGTTCTCGGACCAATCATGATTCGTAAATTACAAGCGTTAAAATACGGTCAGGCAGTAAGTTCGTTTGCTCCTGAAAATCATGCCAAAAAAATGGGTACACCGACAATGGGAGGGATTTTAATTCTACTCTCAATTGGTATTAGTACTTTATTGTGGGCTGATTTATCTAACCCTTATGTTTGGATTGTACTTGGTGTAATGGTTGTGTTCGGTGCGGTTGGCTGGGCAGATGACTGGATTAAGATTCGCTATAAAGATAATGCGGGCTTACCTGCACGTAAGAAATTCTTCTGGACTTCTATTGCCTCACTTGGTGCTGGTATTGCGTTATATTTAATTGCAACTGAACAATCTAATTCAGAATACACAGCAAATATGCTGGATTTATTGATTCCTTTCTTTAAGAATCTTTCAATTCCACTTTCTATTGTTCCATTAGGCTTGGCATTTATTGTATTCACCTATTTAGTAATTAATGGTGCTTCTAATGCGGTTAACTTAACTGACGGTTTAGATGGTTTAGCTATTATGCCGGTGGTTATGGTGGCTTCAGGTTTAGGAGTATTTGCTTATTTATCTGGTGACATCCGTTTCGCTAACTATTTACATATTCCATATGTGAAATATACCTCTGAGCTTGTGGTGATCTGTTCTGCGATGATTGGTGCAGGCTTAGCATTCCTTTGGTATAACGCACATCCAGCACAAGTCTTTATGGGTGATGTGGGCGCTTTAGCTTTAGGCGCAATGCTTGGAACAATTGCCGTGATGGTACGCCAAGAAATCGTATTTGCGATTATGGGCGGTGTTTTTGTGATGGAGGCTGTATCAGTATTCCTGCAAATCGGGTCGTTGCGAATGCGAAATAAGCGCGTATTCTTGATGGCACCTTTACACCATCACTATGAAAAACAAGGCTGGAAAGAAACTCAAGTTGTAATTCGATTCTGGATTATTACGATTATGCTAGTTGTTTTAGGCCTAATGACCTTAAAATTGCGCTAGAACTTATTTTGGTGTCAATATAAAGCCAGTTTCTACTGGCTTTTTTTATTGGAGAGGTAAATGACAAAGGTTGTTGGGCTAGACCAATTATCTGTAATTAACCAAAAAGTGGTTAGTGATGGGGAAGTATTACCTCAAGTTGTACTTAAAGATGGTAGTCAGGTACAAACGGGAACTGTCGCGACAATGCTGCATAATATTGAACTCTATAATGCGGGACAAAGAGGGCAAATTGAAGAAGAGTTGAAGATCGCAATTCCAACTTTAATTAAAGTGGGATTGTTTGATTTGTTTGAAGTAGATGAATGGGTTTCTGGAACAAATGCAGGCCGCACATTTGTTGGAATGCACGCTAAGGCTTATTTGCAACAAAAAGAACAAGAGAACAATTAAACGTGACTACGCAAAATTTAATGTGCCCCGTATGTCGTCAGCGACTTGAGCTGGTAAACAAAACATGGCGGTGTGAACAGGGTCATAGCTATGACATTGCAAAGCAAGGTTATGTGAACTTACATGTCGTACAGCATAAACACAGTAAAAATCCCGGGGATACTCCTGAGTCTGTAGATGCACGCCGTGCCTTTTTACAGGGCGGCTATTATCAGCCTTTACAGCAAGCAGTAGTTCATTTGCTAAAGCATCTTAAAGCTAAAGCTGTACTTGATATTGGCTGTGGTGAGGGATATTACACTAGTGCGATGCAACAGGTTGTTGAGCAGTGTATAGGTGTAGATATTGCAAAAAATGCAGTACAACGTGCTGCAAAGTTAAATGCCAACGTGACTTGGGTTGTCGGTACAGGAGCAACTTTACCCGTAATTGATCAAAGTATAGATGTGTGTACGAGTCTTTTTAGCCCGATTCCACAAGCAGAAATTTTGCGCGTTTTAAAAGATGATGGGTATTTAATTGTTGTGACTCCTGCAACCGATCATCTGTATGCAATGCGTGAAGCGTTATTTGAGCAGGTTAATCCGCACACACCGCAAAAGTTTGTTGAACAACTGCAAGATTTATTTGAGTTGAAAGAACAGCAAGTTATAGATGCTCCTTTATTACTTGACCAAGAAGCTTTAAAGAATCTAATCGCTATGACGCCTTATGCGTATAAGGCATCTCCAGAGCGCCGGATGCAATTAGAACAGCAATCACACCTGAAAGTGACAGCATCTTTTCAAATCTATCTTTTTCAAAAGCGTAATAAAAAAGCCATCTAACGATGGCTTTTTTATTTTTACTCAATTTGGTTAATCAAGTTTTCTAACTCATCTTTGTCACGCTTCGGCGCTGTTCCTTGTGAAGGCTTCATTGCTGGAGGTGCTGCCTTAGATGGAATTACAATTTCCTCACCAGGTAGGTCATCAAAGTCATTATTGGTGTTAGCTTTCGGTTGCGGTGGTGCGGGACGATAGAGTGGACGTGCTAACGGTGGTGCAGCACGATATGTTTTCTTATCGCCTATTTCTGTAGCGACAGCTTGTTTGTCACGAGAAATAGGTGCCTGAGCATCTTTTTCTAAACGAACCCAAGAAGCTGGAGTACCTTTTAGAGATTGATCCATAAAGTTAATCCAGATTGGTAATGCGGCAATACCACCATACTCACGACGGCCAAGAGTCGTTGGTTGGTCAAAGCCGACCCATGTAATTGCGACTAACTTGCCGTTGAAACCTGCAAACCATGCATCTTTTGCGTCGTTCGTTGTACCCGTTTTACCACCCAAGTCACTACGGCCAATTTTAAGTGCGGCACGACCTGTACCATGCTCAATTACGTCACGTAAGATATTTGCCATATCATAAGCAGAGCTTGATTTTAAAATACGCTGAGCTTGACGATATTGACTATTATTCTTATCAGTTTGTTTTAGGTTAAGCTGTTTAGCTGCCTTTTCTTTCCGTTCCAACTCTTTATTGGTCACTTCAACAACTTGATCAACTGGTGTAGTTGCCTGTGCATCTTCAGTTGTTTCAGGTGAATTAATACATGGAATACATGCATATTCTGGCTTAGCTTCGTAAATCACTTTACCGTATGCATCTTCAATACGTTGAATGAAATGTGGTTGGACACGGTAGCCACCGTTTGCAAACGTTGCATAACCTGTTGCCATTTGAATTGGCAATACTTGAGGTGTACCTAAAGCAATCGTGTAGTTACGTGGAATCTGATCTTCTTGTAAACCAAAATCCATGAATAACTGACGAGTACGTTCAATCCCTACAGTTTGTAAAAGTCTTACAGAGACGGTATTACGAGACAAATACAAAGCACGGCGTAATGGAATCATACCTAGGTAACGGCCATCAGAGTTCTTTGGTGTCCACTTACCAATGGTAATCGGGCTATCGTTGACCATGCTATAAGGTGTCATACCACGTTCTAATGCTAAAGCATAAAGGAATGGTTTGATGGTCGAACCCGGCTGACGCCAGCCTTGTAAAGCACGGTTAAATTTTGATTGATAGAAATTATAACCACCAACAATTGCTTCAATGGAGCCATCATTTGGATTAATTGCGATAAGCTGACCTTGAACTTTAGGTACTTGAACTAACGACCATGCAGTTTTAGCTTCATTTGGACGTAAACGAACAATATCCTTAACCTTAACAATCTGAGATGCACGTGAAGGTGCTCCACCTACGCTATTTGCATTGCGATAGGGGCGGGCCCAAGACATGCCAGACCATTGCACAGTGACTGTTGAACCATCTTGCATTAACGCTTCAAAAGAGTTGTTATTTACTTTAGTCACTTCTGCAGGGTAGGTATTGGCATAAGCTCTAAATTGGCTTAATGGTTTGTCATGTGCTTCTGCTCCACGCCAGCCATGACGACGGTCATAAGCCTCTAAACCATCTTGTACAGATTTTTCTGCAATAGCCTGACGTTGGGCGTTAATGGTCGTGTAAACCTTATAACCTGAGTCAATTGCTTGTTCACCAAAGTGTTTTACAAGCTCTGAGCGGACCATTTCACCTGCATATGGGTGAATATTATTTAGGTCACGGTTGGGCATATTCAAGTTGATCGGCTCTGCAACTGCCTTTTGATACTCTGCTTGAGAAATATAACCGAGCTGCAACATACGGCCTAAAATCCAGTTGCGGCGTTCAAGTGCCCGTTCTGGGTTAACCACTGGGTTGTATTTAGATGGTGCTTTCGGTAAGCCAGAAATCATAGCCATTTGAGCGATGCTGAGCTCATTAATACTCTTGTTATAGTAAATTTTTGCAGCAGCTGCGATACCGTAAGCATTTTTACCCAAGAAAATCTTATTCACATAAAGACTTAAGATGTCTTCTTTAGATAAGTTTTGTTCAATTTTTCGGGCCAAAAAGATTTCGGTTAGTTTGCGTTTTAAAGTTCTTTCTGGGCTTAAATAATAGTTTTTTGCAACCTGCATTGTGATGGTAGAACCACCTGTTTGCACATCAGACCCAGTAACACTTTCACTTAAAGCACGGCCTAAACCTTTAAAGCTAATGCCGCTGTGTTCGAAGAAAGAAGAATCTTCTGCTGCTAGGAATGCATGAATAAACGTAGGAGGAATTTGTTTGTATTCAACAGGAATAGAAAGTTTACCACCGTACTCAGCAATAAGTTGGTTGTCGGCTGTATAGACTTGCAAGGGCTTTAAAAGCGGTGCTTTTTTTAGTGAACTCATTTCCGGGAGGGTTGGGGCAATATAGAGATACATGCCATAAAATCCCATCGGAAGTGAGACTAAGATAATAATAATGATCAAAAAAATTGGACGCACGAAGCCCAAACTGGATAGCTTTTTCATGATAAGTAAGCTTTAATAAGATCGAATACAAACTAATTGTGGTCAGTATAGCCTTTAGACATGCGGATTGTTAGATGAGATATTGTATCCGTGTAAAAATAAAGACCGAGATTATTGGTTTGTAATTTTTTTTGGGGATAAAAAAATAATAGGACAATAGTGTGCTCAGGTTATATCGTAAACCTAATAAGGGGTTAATGGGGGTCGATATTAGTTCGACTTCTGTTAAGTTGTTAGAGCTCTCTGTCAAGAACGGTAAATATTGGGTAGAAAGCTATGCTTTGATGCCTTTACCTGAAAACAGTGTAGTTGAAAAAAATATCTTAAATCCAGAAGCGGTAGCAGAAGCTTTGGAACGGGCGATGAATTTAGCAAATCCCCAAACCACTAATGCTGCAATTGCTGTTCCAACATCGACGGTTATTCATAAAACTATCGAAATGGATGCAGATATGAGCGATGACGAACGTGAAGTTCAGATTCGTGTAGATGCGGAGCAGTACATACCGTTCCCGCTGGATGAGGTGAGCCTTGATTTTGAGGTTTTGCCTGATCGCTTGCTGAATCCAAATCGAGTAAATGTTCTTTTGGTCGCAACAAGAACGGAAAACGTTGAAACACGTGTTGAAGTTCTTGAATTGGCAGATTTGAATCCTAAACTGGCAGATGTCGAGAGTTATGCAGTCGAACGTGCTTTTAGTGTGTTTGCTGATAGCTTGCCGATGGGCGCAAATACGATAGGAATTTTAGATATCGGCCATACCATGACAACACTATCGGTCATGCAAAACGGCAAGATTATTTATACCCGTGAGCAGGTCTTTGGTGGCAAGCAACTTACGCTTGAAATTCAAAGTCGTTATGGTTTGTCTTTAGAGGAAGCAAGCCGAGCGAAAAAAGACCGCACTTTACCAGATGACTATGAAATTGAAGTGCTAGATCCGTTTCTAGATGCTGTAGTTCAGCAGGCAGCTCGCTCATTACAGTTTTTCTTTTCTTCATCCCAATTCAATGAAATTGACCATATTTTGCTTGCAGGGGGGAATGCTAACATTCCAGGCCTTGCTAAACTTTTGCAGCAAAAATTAGGTTACCGTGTCACTATTGCCAATCCATTTTTACAAATGGGCTTTTCTCCTCAAGTCGACGTTCAAAAAATTGAAAATGATGCTTCATCTTTAATGGTGGCGTGTGGCTTGGCTTTAAGGAGTTTTGATTAATGGCAACAATTAACTTACTACCTTGGCGTGAAGAGCTGAGGGAGCAACGAAAAAAACAATTTATAACTTTATGCTTTGGGGTGGTTGTTTTGGGGATTACAACCGTATTTGGGGGATGGTTCTATTTTGATCATAAACTAGATGATCAAACGCAGGCAAACCAACTTATTACAAGTACAAATCAAAACCTTGATCAGCAATTAAAAGCATTAAACGGTTTACAAGAACAGCGTGATGCCATTATTGAGCGCATGAAGTTGATTCAAGATTTGCAGGGTCAACGTCCAGTAGTGGTGCGACTAGTTGATGAACTCGTTCGAGTCACGCCACCAGCAATGTATCTCACTAAATTTAGCCGAACCGGGGATAAATTTACAATAGAGGGTAAGGCTGAAAGTCCAAATACGGTAGCTGAATTACTCCGTAATCTTGAAGCATCTCCTTGGTATCGTAATGCTTTTATGAGCTCTTTCTTGGCGACTGAAGATAAAAAAGATAAGACTGCTAGCTCTCTTCTTCCTAGAGTAGAAGATCATTATGGCAGTTTTGTTGTGACTGTCGATTTGGGGGAAATGGGCGTGACCACAACGAATAAGGATGCTGATAAGCCAGCCGTAGCTAAAGACACGGGGGCAGCCAAATGAGTCAAGATGAACTTCAAGAATTATCATTAGAGCAATCAGCTTCAAAGAAAAAGAAATTCAATTTAGATAAATTCCTTCAGCAATTTAATACGCTGGATATGAACAACTATGGTAGTTGGCCAATATCTGTAAAAATTACTTGCTGGATTTTTATTTTCTTTGCTGTGTTAGCTTTGGGATATTTTGTTGCTATTCAGCCAAAGCTACAAGCAATTGACAATGCCCAAGCTCAGGAAGGTAATTTATTAAATGAATTTCGAGAAAAAGACTCGAAATTACGTAATCTTCAGCAGTATCAAGTACAGCTTCAAGAGATGCAGGCAAATTTCAACCAGCAATTAGAACAATTGCCGAAAGAAACAGAGATTCCAAGTTTAGTTGAAGATATTAACTTAACTGGTGTGAACTCTGGATTGAAATTTAAAAATATCCGCTTAGAAAATGAAGTGAAGCAAGAAATTTTTATCGAACAACCTATCGCAATTGAGGCTACAGGGGACTATCACGCATTTGGAGCTTTCGTAAGTAGTATTGCTGCTTTACCGCGTATTGTAACCATGCACGATTTTACTGTTGATGCATCACCAGCCAAAGATAGTAAGTCGGATATTCCTGTACTGAATTATTCTATTAAAGCGAAAACCTATCGATATGTAGAAGCAACAGATACACCGACACAATCGGCCCAGGCTCCAGCAGCCTCTGCATCTACTAGCACTTCTGCTCAGCCGAAATAGGAGAGTGATGATGAAAATTAAGCAAATTACTCTTTATGTTTTGGCTTGCGCTGCCCTTGTGGGATGTGATTCAAGAATCGATGCTGTGAACCAGCAAATGGCAAGTATCCGTAACCAGCCACCGTTACCTATTGAACCAGCACCGATTTTTACCCCTGTACCACAATTTAATTATGCTGCTCATCAATTGAAAAGCCCATTTATGCCAAGCTCGCTGGCTGCTGAACTCAAGATTATGGCTGGAAAACGGGGTTATCCAAATTTCTCACGTACGCCACAGCCATTAGAAAGTTATGCACTTGAAGCTTTAAATATGAAAGGAAGCATGCGTAATAATCGTGGTCAAATATTGGCTTTAATCCAAACACCAGATCATCAAATTGAACGGGTACAAGTGGGTAATTATATGGGTATGAATCAGGGCCGTATTACTCATATTAGCCCGACCCAGATTGATTTGGTTGAGATCGTGCCAGATGGTCGAGAAGGCTATGTCGAAAGACCGAGAACATTGGTCTTGATTGGGCCAGCACCCTAAAACTTAGGGAATAACAACGAAAAAGTATTTTTAAAGATTATTTAATTGGGGATGGTCAGACAATGAATCAGGTATTCCGTCAGTTTTCTTTGGGGGTTGTAGCTGTTGCAATTATGCAGGCTGCATCTGCACAGGTCAGCATGACCAATATTGTACCAACGCAAATAGCAGGTCAGGGCACAGAAATTAGAGTCATGTTTAATGGCTTACCACCACAGCCACAAGCTTATCAACTTGAAAATCCTTCACGTTTAATACTAGATTTTGATAAGGCACAGCAAAGTTTAAAACAGTCTAAAATTGCAGTTGCAACCAATGAAGCAAGTTCTGTTGATGTGACTTCAGATGACCAGCGTTCACGTTTAACCGTAAACCTAAAAGATGCTGGCGCTTTTACAACACGTGTGGAAGGTAATACTTTCATTTTAAAAATTAATTCGGCCCAAACCAGTAATAAGCCTATACCTGTAGCCGCTGTACAACAACAAGGCGTTTCAAATATTGGTTTTCAACGTGGTAATCAGGGAGAAGGCTTAGTTGTTGTCGACCTTTTAGGGAGTAATACACCTGTAGATGTTCAACAACAAGGCAGTAAAGTTGTTATAAGAACTTTAGGTACAAAAATTCCGGCCCATTTAGCGCGCCGTTTAAATGTAAATGATTTTGCAACACCAGTTTCAAGTATTGATGCTTATAATGAAAAAGATGCTGGTGTAATTACTATTCAGTCATCTGGCAGCTATGAATATATGGCGTATCAGGCTGAAAATAAGCTCACGATTAGCTTAAAACGTCCACAAGATAAAAGTATACCTTCTTCATCTAAGACACCGACTTATTCTGGTAATAAGCTTTCGTTAGATTTCCAAGACATTGAAGTACGCCGTGTTTTGCAATTACTTGCTGATTTTACAGGTATCAACATGGTGGCTGCGGATAGTGTGCAAGGTAATATCACGCTACGCTTGAAAGATGTGCCTTGGGACCAAGCACTCGATATTATTTTAAAGACGAAAAATCTTGATAAACGTCGTAACGGGAACGTGATCTGGATTGCACCAGTCGCTGAGTTAATTAAAGCAGAAGATGATGAAGCAAAAGCCTTAGCGCAAACAATTAAATTGGCTCCGATCCAAACAGATTATATTCGTATGAGTTATGCGAAAGCGGTTGATGTACTTAAGCTAATTGAAGATACTCGTGATGCAAAAGGGGCAGCTGCAAACCGTACTGCTAATTCAGATGCTCTTGCTTTAGAGAGTTTATTGAGTTCCCGTGGTAGTGCTGTAGCTGATTCACGCACTAACACCTTGATTGTAAATGACACAGCACAAAATATTGATAAAGTTCGTAAAATGATTGAGTTGCTTGATGTGCAAGTTAAGCAAGTCATGGTTGAAGCACGTATTGTAAGAGCCTCTACATCATTTACCAAAGAACTTGGGGTGAAGTGGGGTATTCTTTCGCAAGGTATTACCAATAATAAAAACTTATTGGTTGGTGGTAGTGAAACAACCCTGTGGAATTTGCGTGAGCCTAAAAAAGATGAGACTACGGGAGGCTATAAATATACTATTGAGCGCCCTGATAACTTAAACGTTGACTTGGGAGTTTCTAATCCAGCGGGAAGTATTGCCTTTGGTCTCATCAGTATGTCTGACTTCATGTTGGATCTTGAGTTATCTGCTTTACAAGCTGATGGCTATGGTGAAGTGATTTCAACACCTAAAGTCATGACTGCTGATAAACAAACTGCGAAAGTTGCAACAGGTCAACAAGTTCCTTATTTAATGACGACCACTTCTGGTGCTGGTTCTACAGCGACAACATCATTTAAAGATGCTCTCTTAAGTCTGGATGTTACTCCGAGCATTACACCTGATGGCAAGATTCAAATGAAATTAGATATTTCTAAGGATTCTATAGCTGGTGAGGCACCGAATGGTGAATTAATTCTGAATAAGAATAATATCAATACCAATGTATTGGTGGATAATGGAGAAACTGTCATTTTAGGTGGTGTATTTGAGCAGACGACAAAGAATTCTCAAACCAAAGTTCCTTTCTTTGGTGATATTCCTGTAGTTGGGCGTTTATTTAGAAAAGACGTAAAGTCTGATGATAAACAAGAGTTGCTGATTTTCGTTACACCACGAATTGTTAATGACACTTTAGCGAGAAATCATTAATATATTTTTTAATGAAAGCAATTGAAATAGGTGGCGCCTTGCCAAGCAAAGCGTTTGAAACCCTACCAAATATTTATTTGGTAGGGCCCATGGGGGCAGGAAAAACAACCGTTGGACGTCATTTAGCAGAACTATTAGGGCGTGAATTTTTAGATAGTGATCATGAAATTGAGCGCAAGACAGGGGCAACTATTCCCTGGATTTTTGAAAAAGAAGGAGAAGTTGGATTTCGCACCCGTGAAACTGTGGTCTTAAATGAACTCACTTCACGTAAAGCATTAGTGCTAGCAACAGGCGGCGGGGCCATTACCCAAGCACCTAATCGAGAATTTTTAAAGCAACGTGGAATTGTTGTTTATCTCTATACTCCTGTCGAATTACAACTACAAAGAACCTATCGCGATAAAAACCGACCTTTACTACAAGTTGAAAATCCTGAACAAAAACTGCGGGATTTATTAAAGATTAGAGATCCTTTGTATCGCGAAGTTGCACACTATACGATTGAAACAAATCAAGGTGCTGCACGTGATCTTGCACAAAAGATTTTGCAACTTATTCTATCGAACAAGTTAAAATAGACGAACTGACTAGTGGTTTTATAAATTCATGCAAACTTTACATGTTGAATTAGGCGAACGCCGTTATCCTATTTTTATTGGTAGTCAACTTGACCCGAAACAATTACTAGAACCATATATTCATGGTCAACAGGTCATGATTGTAAGTAATGTTACGGTTGCGCCTTTATATTTAAGCCACTATCAGGAAGCCTTAAAGAGCCTAGGTAAAACGGTTGCGACCTGTATTTTGCCCGATGGTGAAAGATATAAAGATATTCAACATTTAAATTTAATTTTTGATGCGTTGCTTGAAGCTGGTTTTAACCGTGATTGTACAGTTTTAGCTTTAGGTGGGGGCGTGATTGGGGATATGGCGGGTTTTGCCTCTGCTTGTTTCCAACGTGGCGTTTATTTTGTTCAGGTTCCTACCACATTACTTTCACAAGTAGATTCAAGTGTGGGTGGGAAAACAGGAATCAACCATCCGCTTGGCAAGAATATGTTAGGTGCTTTTCAGCAACCACAGGTTGTTTTGGCTGATATGGCACAACTGAATACATTACCAGAACGTGAGCTTTCAGCTGGTTTAGCTGAAGTGATTAAATATGCACTTTTAGGTGATGTAGATTTCTTGGTTTGGCTTGAAGAAAATATGGATGGCCTTGTTGCAAGAGATGCTAATTTACTTGCAGAAGCTGTCTATCGTTCATGTGCTCATAAAGCGCGTATTGTTGCGAATGATGAAAAAGAACAAGGTGAGCGCGCTTTACTTAATTTAGGCCATACTTTCGGTCATGCGATTGAGTCATATCTTGGTTATGGTACTTGGTTACATGGTGAAGCTGTTGCAACCGGTATGGTCATGGCGGCAGATTTATCACAACGTTTGGGCTGGATCTCAGATGAAGATGTAGCTCGTACAAAAAAAATCATTCAACGTGCGAATTTGCCGATATCATGTCCACAAATTCCATTGGATGATTTCCTTGGATATATGGCTCATGACAAAAAAGTTCTCAATGGGCAATTACGTTTGGTGTTGTTAAAGCAACTTGGGCAAGCAGTAATTACCAAAGACTTTGATGTCGAATTGATGAAACAGGCTATTTTGGCAAATCAACACGGATAAAAAAATAAGGTAAAGCATGACTGTATCACGTACACTTTGGCAGAATGTTCAACAATATATCTGGTTGGTTGGTGGTATTGCCTGCTTATTCCTTGCTTTTATTTTTTGGGTAATTACCGATAGCAAAAAACTGGTTGAAGTTGAAAAGTCGGCTGATTCTGAGGCGCCTGTACAAATTCAACCAGAGAAAGTTGCTACAACTCCTAATCTGGGTGCTTTAGCGGATGAAGTCCGTCCACTCGATTTGACCACTCGTACAGTTGCTTCGGGTGAGCATGAACTTGAGTTCCGTGGTACAAAGTTTATTAATGAAAATAAAAAACAATGGACGCTTGAGCTATTCCGTGCCTCTGATGAAGACATTATTAAAAACTTTTTAAAAAACCGTACCGACCGTAATAAATTTATTTATTTCCGCTTAAGTGGGGAACAACAAGCAGAGCAGTATGTGTTGGTCTATGGCACATTCAAACGTTCAGAAGATGCAATTCAGCAATTAACACAAATTAATCTGCAATTACCTGAGTCAGTTAAACCTCAGCCACAACAGTTCTCAAGTTATGCCTCACTGGTAAATGACTTGGGAGCAGATGAGATGAAAGGTGGTAATAATCAGCTTTATGAAGTACGTCTGCGTCCGGCTGCTTTACCTACAATTGATGAGTCATTATTGATGTCAGGAGTAGCTACGGGAACTGCCAATGCTCAGCCTAAAGCTCCTGCAACTAATTCAGCTACAAAAACTACGATTATTCGTCGTGATGCAGAAGGAAATGTGGTTGATGTACAGCAATCAAATTCTAATATTGATCAGCCTAATAGAACACCTCAAACACGAATCAATGAGGGACAGCAGAAAAATGCCACAAATGAGGGCACAAAAGGGAATTAATCCACCTCGTAATGTGCGCAAAAATGGTGCAAATTAGTTGAATAATAATATTTTTTGACCATATGTGGTGCATATTTAGTCATTTTCTTACATGATAACGTGAATAAAATAACTATATTTATAATAAATATAAGTGTTTAGTCTTAATTTTTCAATATGGCACACTTTTTGCTTTATTGTTGTGCTTATTAATGTGCTGCAAACTATTTTAGCCCTCTAAGAAGTGAATTCTATGCAGAGTCGTGGGGTCGAACTGCTTTAAAAGAGTGCGAAATAAGTCAAAACATTTTTCTAGCAAAAACCAGTGTACGTAAAAATGGAACAGCGTATATTGGCTTATCAGCCCAAAATTTTTTGTTTGCGAAACATTGAGCTAACTATCATCCGTAGGCACTATCGCAAAAAGAAGTTGTTTGTTTGACGCTCGAAAGAGCCTTATTGAAAGAAGGGTACGCTATGCACATGCCATCGCCTAATACTGTAGCTCCCGCTCAAGGTTTATATCAACCTGATGAGTTTAAGGATAACTGTGGTTTTGGACTGATTGCCCATATGAAGGGTGAATCAAGTCATCATCTAGTAGAAACCGCGATTCACAGTTTAAGTTGCATGACGCACCGTGGTGGTATTGCCGCAGATGGCAAGACGGGAGATGGTTGCGGCTTATTATTGGCGATGCCAAAGCAATTTTTCCGTGATGAAGCAAAAAAACTAAGTGATATTACACTCAGTGAAATTTTTGCTGTGGGTACGGTATTTTTAAATATTGATCCAGCATTAGCACAACACTCTAAAAATATTTTAACGAAAGAAATCGAGTCAGAAGGTTTACGTGTTCTCGCTTGGCGTATCGTTCCTACAAACAACGATGCATTAGGCGAAATTGCACTTCAATCTTTACCAGCTTTTGAACAAGTCATTGTGAACTGTCCAATGGGTGTAACTGAGGTTGAATTTAACCGTAAGTTATTCTTGGCGCGTCGCCGTGCGGAACAACAACTCCAAAAAGATCCGTTATTTTATGTGACTACGCTTTGTTCAACAGTCATTAGCTATAAAGGCTTGATGATGCCTGCGGCAATTGCTGAGTTCTATACAGACTTAGCAGATGAGCGCTTAAAATCGCATATTGTGGTATTCCACCAACGTTTCTCTACAAATACATTACCGCGTTGGCCTTTGGCTCAGCCATTCCGTTACCTTGCACATAATGGTGAAATCAACACTATTACAGCAAACCGTAACTGGGCATTAGCGCGTACTCCTAAATTCGAAAACCCATTATTACCGGGTCTTACTGAGCTTAATCCGATTGTAAACCGTACAGGTTCAGATTCTTCAAGCTTAGATAACATGCTTGAGATCTTGGTGGGTGGTGGTATGGATTTATTCCGTGCTTTACGCATGCTCGTTCCACCAGCTTGGCAAAACGTTGAAACTCTAGATGCAGACTTACGTGCATTCTATGAATTCAACTCTAAGCATATGGAAGCTTGGGATGGTCCTGCTGGTCTTGTTATTCAAGATGGTCGTCATGCGATTTGTATGCTTGACCGTAATGGTTTACGTCCTGCACGTTGGGTCATTACCAAAAATGATTACATTACCTTGGCATCTGAAATCGGTGTTTGGGGCTATGAACCTGAAGACGTAGTTTCTAAAGGTCGTGTAGGTCCGGGTCAGATTTTGGTAGTTGATACCCTAACAGGTAAAGTACTTGATACTAAAGATGTTAGTACACATTTGAAGAACATGCGTCCATACCGTGAATGGTTACGTGATTATGCGATTCGCTTAAATGCAAACCCTGAACTTGAAGAACAACTTGTTGATAAAGGTTTAACTGGCGAAACATTAAAAGCAGCTCAAAAAATGTTTATGGTGACATTTGAAGAGCGTGACCAGTTGTTACGCCCAATCGCTGAAAGCGGTCAGGAAGCAGTTGGCTCTATGGGTGACGATACACCGATGGCTGTATTGTCTCGTCAAGTTCGCCATGTGACAGATTATTTCCGTCAACAATTTGCACAGGTGACAAACCCACCAATTGATCCACTGCGTGAATCAATTGTCATGTCGCTCGAAACCTGTTTAGGTCGTGAGCAGAATGTATTTGAACAAGGCCCTGAGCATGCTGATCGTATCATCATCTCTAGCCCTGTACTGTCAAATTCAAAAATGCAGCAAATCCGTAGCATTGAGCGTCCGGGTTATGAAGCAGTTGATATTGATTTGAACTATGCTGAAACAGAAGGTTTACAAGCGGCAATTACGCGTATTTGTGAAGAATCTGCACAAGCTGTTCGTGATGGTAAAACCCTAATTGTTTTAACTGATAAAAACATTCGTGAAGGTTTCTTACCTGCAAACGCTGCACTTGCAACGGGTGCGGTACACCATTACCTCATTAAAACTGGTTTGCGTACTGATGCAAACATTATGGTTGAAACTGGTTTTGCACGTGATCCGCACCAATTTGCGGTATTACTTGGTTTTGGTGCGACTGCTGTTTATCCATATCTTGCATACGATGTGATCAATGACTTGATTGCTAAAGGTGAGCTTTTAGGTGATCCGATTCATGCACAAGCAAACTTCCGTAAAGGTATTGAGAAAGGCTTATTAAAAGTTCTTTCAAAAATGGGTATCTCTACAGTTGCTTCTTACCGTGGTGGTCAGCTTTTTGAAGCAGTAGGCTTATCTTCTGAAGTGGTAGATCAGTGTTTCTTGGGCGTTCCAAGTCGTATCCAAGGTGCAACTTTTGTTGATCTTGAAAATGATCAGAAAAAATTAGCAGCAACAGCTTGGTCAAGTCGTAAACCAATTGATCAGGGTGGTTTGCTTAAATTCGTATTTGGTAAAGAGTATCATGCGTTTAACCCAGATGTGATTAACTCACTACATAAAGCGGTTCGCTCTGGTAAATACGAAGACTTTAAAGAATATGCTGAATTGGTAAATAACCGTCCAGTAGCGACTATTCGTGACTTATTTAAATTAAAAACAACCAATCCAATTCCTGTTGAACAAGTTGAATCGGTTGAAGAGATCTTGCCTCGTTTCGACTCGGCAGGGATGTCTTTAGGTGCGCTTTCTCCAGAAGCTCATGAAGCTATTGCAATTGCGATGAACACCATTGGAGGTCGTTCAAACTCTGGTGAGGGTGGTGAAGACCCTGCGCGTTACGGCACAATTCGTAACTCGAAAATCAAGCAAATCGCATCTGGTCGTTTCGGTGTAACACCTGCATATTTAACTTCTGCTGAAGTCTTGCAAATTAAAGTTGCTCAAGGTGCAAAACCGGGTGAAGGTGGTCAGTTACCAGGTGGTAAAGTGAATGGCTTAATTGCACGTTTACGTTACTCAGTACCGGGCGTAACACTTATTTCACCTCCGCCACACCACGACATTTACTCAATTGAAGATTTGTCACAACTTATCTTTGACTTGAAACAAGTTAACCCGAAAGCCATGGTATCTGTGAAGTTGGTATCTGAACCAGGTGTAGGTACGATTGCTGCTGGTGTTGCTAAAGCATATGCAGACTTTATTACTATTTCAGGTTATGACGGTGGTACTGCTGCATCTCCGCTTTCATCAATTCACCATGCGGGTTCGCCATGGGAGCTTGGTCTAAGTGAAGCGCATCAGGCACTTCGTGTAAATGACTTACGTGGCAAAGTACGTGTACAAACTGACGGTGGTTTAAAAACTGGTCTTGATGTGATCAAGGCTGCAATTTTAGGTGCTGAAAGCTTTGGCTTTGGTTCAACACCAATGATCGCTTTAGGTTGTAAATACCTCCGTATTTGTCACTTAAATAACTGTGCAACTGGTGTTGCAACTCAACAAGATCATTTACGTCAAGAACATTATATTGGCGAGCCAGAAATGCTCATTAATTTCTTCCACTTTATTGCGGAAGAAACTCGTGAATGGTTGGCAGCATTAGGTGTTTCTTCATTGAAAGACTTAATTGGTCGTGTGGACTTGCTTGAAGTATTACCGGGTGAAACTGAAAAACATGCTCACCTTGATTTAAGCGCGTTATTAACTTCTCATCCTTCTGCTGAAGGTAAAGCGCAGTACTGTGAAGTTCAAGGTAATGCACCATTTGATAAAGGTGTATTGGCTGAGAAAATGGTCGCAGAAATGCTTCCTGCAATTGAGTCAAGTGCAGGTGGTCAATTCAACTTTAACGTCGTGAACTGTGATCGTTCAATTGGCGCACGTGTATCAGGTGAAATTGCTCGTCGTTATGGCAACTTGGGTATGGAAGCACATCCAGTTGTAATGAACTTAACAGGTACAGCTGGTCAGTCACTTGGTGTATGGAACGCTGGTGGTTTGCATATCCGTCTTGAAGGTGATGCAAACGACTATGTTGGTAAAGGTATGGCTGGTGGTCGTATCTCGATCTTCCCACCAAAAGGTTCACCTTTCCAAACTCAAAATACAGCAATTATTGGTAATACCTGTTTATACGGTGCAACTGGCGGTAAGTTATTTGCAGCTGGTACGGCAGGTGAGCGTTTCGCAGTTCGTAACTCTGGTGCGTTTGCTGTTATTGAAGGTGCAGGCGACCACTGCTGTGAATATATGACTGGTGGTGTTGTGACTGTACTTGGAAAAGTGGGTCATAACTTCGGTGCAGGTATGACAGGCGGTTTTGCTTATGTACTTGACCTCGATAATGACTTTGTAGATTACTACAACCACGAGTTAATTGACTTGACTCGTATTTCAACAGAATCTATGGAAGATCATAAAGAGTTCTTGTTGCGTATTATTGACGAGCATATCAAAGAAACAGGTAGTGCTTGGGCTTATAAAATCCGCAATGAGTTCGATTTCTACAGCCGTAAATTCTGGCTTGTAAAACCAAAAGCTGCTAACTTGCAATCGCTTTTGAAAACTACACAAGCTGACCCACAATAATTCCACGACTGCAAAGACATAGGCAGGTGCGGGCAACAGTGAAATCCGCGCCTACCCACGGAGAGAGACATGGCAGAACGCCTAAATAATGACTTTCAATTTCTGGATGTACCACGTCAAGATCCAGAGAAAAAAGATATTACTGTCCGCAAAGCAGAATTTGTGGAAATTTATAAACCTTTTACTTCGGAAACAGTCACTAATCAGACACACCGTTGTTTAGGTTGTGGTAACCCTTATTGTGAATGGAAATGTCCAGTACATAACTACATTCCAAACTGGCTCAAACTCATCGCTGAAGGTCAAATTTTCCAAGCTGCTGAGCTTTGCCATCAAACCAATACTTTACCTGAGGTATGTGGTCGTGTATGTCCGCAAGACCGTTTGTGTGAAGGCGCTTGTACCTTAAATGATGGGTTTGGTGCAGTAACCATTGGGAATGCTGAAAAATATATTAATGACACTGCTTTTGCTTTGGGTTGGCGCCCAGACATGTCCCATGTAAAATGGACAGGTAAAAAAGTTGCGATCATTGGTGCAGGTCCAGCAGGGCTAGGTTGTGCTGATATTTTAGCCCGCGGTGGTGTTAAGCCAGTTGTATTCGATAAGCGTCCTGAAATTGGTGGCTTACTGACATTTGGTATTCCAGAATTCAAAATGGAAAAGGATGTGATGAAGCGCCGCCGTGAAATTTTCACTGGCATGGGTATTGAATTCCGCTTAAATACTGAAATTGGTAAAGATGTCACGATTGATGAATTACTTGCTGAATATGATGCAGTATTCATGGGAATGGGAACTTATACCTACATGAAAGGTGGTTTCCCGGGTGAAGATCTTGATGGTGTTTATGATGCGCTAGATTTCTTGATCTCTAACGTGAACCGTTGCCAAGGTTGGGAAAAAGATCCAAGTGAATACATTAGCTTAGACGGTAAAAAAGTTATTGTTCTTGGTGGTGGTGATACCGCAATGGACTGTAACCGTACTTCATTGCGTCAAGGTGCTCATGATGTAACTTGTGCATATCGTCGTGATGAAAGCAATATGCCAGGTTCTGCACGTGAAGTAAAAAATGCGTATGAAGAAGGCGTAAAGTTCTTGTTTAACCGCCAACCAATCGAAATTGTTGGTGAGAATGGCAAAGTGACAGGCGTAAAAGTGGTAACGACGCAGATGGGTGAACCAGATAGTCGTGGCCGCCGTAGCCCTGAGCCAATTCCAGGTTCGGAAGAAATTTTACCGGCAGATGCAGTTTTACTCGCGTTTGGTTTCCGTCCAAGTCCAGCAGACTGGTTTGGTAATGTGAATATTAATCTTGATGGTTCAGGTCGTGTAGTTGCACCAGAGCACCAAGAATTTAAATTCCAGACATCAAACCCGAAAATCTTTGCTGGTGGTGATATGGTGCGCGGTTCAGATCTTGTAGTTACCGCAATCTGGGAAGGTCGCCAAGCTGCTGAAGGTATTTTAGATTACCTTGGTGTTTAATCTAAAAAATCATTATTAAAATTTCTGATAAAGCCTGCTATATGCAGGCTTTATTTTTTACCGTTAATCAGTTTGACGTTTTTGGCAAATACAATAAGCTTTTTTGCCCTTTTTGGCCCCTTAGTTGCAAGAGATACTCAAAGCTTCCTTCTTCACTACAGTAGGTGTTGAGCATGAACATCGCAGGTATGACGGCAGAAAAATCATATTTAAATCGTCGAAAAGCGTTGGGTATTACAGTGCGTCGCCTTGAGTTTAATCCTCAAGCAATCAAGCGCTATTATTTTGCAAATTCGCCTTTAATGTCCCATTTTTTAACTGCACTCTCTTCAACATTTCCCGTAGGAGAACAGTTTTTTGTAAATAGCGTGCGTAATGTACGTGACAAAGTTTCCGATCCCCAATTACAGGCCCAGATTGCCGCATTTATTGGACAAGAAGCGATGCACTCGAAAGCGCATGGAGAATTTAATGAGGCTTGGCGCCGTGATGATTATAATCTGGATCGTTTTCAAGCTTGGTTGAATGAGCGTGATAAATATTTAAGAACAATTTCTCCTAAGCTACAGCTGGCATTGACATGTGCATTTGAGCATTTTACGGCTTTGCTTGGAGGGTATATTTTACAGCATCCTGAATTATTAAAAACTTTGGACCAAGATGCGCTAAAGCTTTGGGTCTGGCATGCTATTGAGGAAATCGAGCATCGTTCAGTTGCATTTGATGTATACCAACATGTATATGGCGATGATCGTATTCGCCGTTTACTAATGCGTAGTGTTACTACGGGATTTGCGAGTCTTGCTTTCTATGGTACGACACGATTATTTTGGCAAGATAAATGGAAAAGCTTGCCTAAAATAGGCGGAAATATTTTTGGTGTGTATTTGCTTGTTAAAATGATTATACAACTGACACCTGAATATTTTGCTTATTACAGAAAAGACTTTCATCCGAGTCAAAAAAACTATGGCCAGATGGTCGATTACTGGAAGAGTTATTTGGCGGATGAATATCAAATGACAAGTTTCCAAGAGGAAACAAAGTTAAGGCCAAGCTAGAATAAAAAACCGGATTTAAAGATCCGGTTTTTTTAAATCTATAAAATAAAAGCAACACAATAATGCCAAATTCATCATACAATCGAGACAAGAGGTTAAAAATATAAAGAAAAACTTGAGGATAAAGTGACGATGAAAACGTTTAAACAACTTGTAATCGCGACAACACTTGCAAGCACCTTACTATTTTCCGGCTGTGGCTATAATACTTTACAGGTCAAAGATGAGGCTGTAACAGCGGCTTGGTCTGAGGTACAGAACCAATATCAACGTCGATCAGATTTAGTACCAAATCTTGTAAACGTAGTTAAAGGTTATGCTAAGCACGAAGAGCAAGTATTAACTGAAGTAACTCAGGCACGCGCAAATGTAGCAGGCTTGAAGGTCGATAAAGAAGTATTGGAAGACCCAGCATTACTTGAAAAATATCAACAAGCGCAAAGCCAGTTAACTGGTGCATTATCTCGACTGATTGCTGTTTCAGAAAATTACCCAGACTTAAAAGCCAATACCCAATTCCAAGAATTACAGGTTCAGCTTGAGGGTACAGAAAACCGAATTGCTGTGGCACGTAATCGTTATATTACAACTGTTCAAGACTATAACTCTTATGTCCGTCAGTTCCCACAAGCTGTAACAGCGAAAGTGATTGGCATGCATCCAAAAGCTAATTTCTCTGCAGAAGCATCGGCTCAGCAGGCTCCAAAAGTTTCTTTCGATTAATTTAAATCAGGGAAGAGCCGCATGAGAAATACTATATTGCTTCAGTTTAAGCAAATTAAGGTGTTTGTTATTACCTTAATAGTGCTCTGCTGCAGTGTTCTGTTTCAGAGTGCGGCTTGGAGTGAGAATAATATTGCCACTGCTACCGATGAAACTGATACTGTGGTGGCAGGTAAAATTATTCAACAGCAGCAAGCTCAAGCATCGAAACCTAAAATCAATGAGCAGGCTGCTTCAAGTGCCGCGTCTCAAGCTCAGGTTGCGAATGACATGGCTGATGGTGAATCAATTCGCGGTTTACCAACATTAAATCAGCCTGTTATTGATCAAGCCAATATTTTGAGTGAAGCTGAAAAGCAGCAACTCAATCAGAAAATTTTAAATCTATACCAGCAAGGTAAGGCACAAATAGGTATTGTGATTGTACCGACCACAGGCCAAGAAGATATATTTGATTACGCTTTACGTGTCGGCGAAAAATGGCAACTTGGTTCGAGTAAACGAGATAATGGTTTACTTATCGCAGTTGCTATTAATGATCATAGAATACAAATTTTGACTGGATATGGTTTAGAAGGCGTATTGCCTGATATTGTGGCAAGTCGAATTATTCGAAATCAAATTACACCTTATTTTAAACAAGCCCAATATGCTCAAGGATTAAACGCTGGTCTTGATGAAATCGGAAGGATTTTAAATCTAGATCCGGAAGTTGCTCAGCAAGCTGCTCAAGATTTAAAAGAGCGCCAACATCAGGCTGCCGAAGAACAACAAGCCAAACAAACTACTTTGACAATGGCGTTGTTTATTCTTATTGCCGGAATTGTAGGCTCTTTTATTGTTGGTCGACCTCTTAGTGCTTCTACAGCAGGTGTTGCTGCCGCGGTAGCAGGCTTTGTAAACGGTGCTGGCTTGGTCACTAGTTTACTACTTGGATTTGGTATTTTCTTTTTACTTATTACCTCAATTGCCCAACTTATTTTACAGGCTATTTTAAGTGGTTCTGGTGGTGGTGGACGCGGAGGCGGCTTCGGTGGTGGCGGTTATGGCGGCGGCGGAGGTCGTTTTGGTGGTGGAGGTGCTTCAGGGTCATGGTAACAACATCAGAAACAACACAAATTATTACTCATCCAAAAATTGAGGAATATGTAGAGCCAAGTTTAAAACGTTGGTTTAAGCATCTTTGCTATTTTCCTGCTAGTAGCCGCTATTTTAGTAAAAGGGATAAACAAGCTATTGCTGAAGCTGTTCAACAAGCAGAACTTGGTCATGTGGGTGAAATACAGGTTGTTATAGAAGGGCATATTCCTTGTTCACAAGCATATAGGCAGAACACGCGCTTAAGGGCGCAGCAATTATTTGCAGAACTTGGGGTTTGGGATACTGAACTTAATAGCGGTGTACTGCTCTATTTAAATTTATGTGAACGCACAGTAGAAATTATATTTGATCGTGGAATTCGAAGCGCGACGACTGAGCAGGTATGGCAACAGATTTGTGAGTCTATTGTGCAGCAGCTTAAACAAAAGCAGTATCTACAAGCTGTAGTGATTGGGGTTCAGCAAATTGGTGATGTGATGTCTCGGTTTTACGATGAAAATATGCCAGATCAGAATAATGAATTGGGTAATGCACCTATCATTATTAATTAAATTATCTACACAAACTCTAGCTGTTTTAAAAAATTTGGACAATAAACTGACTGACAAAAAATGTCATCTAATCATGTATTTTTAAAGAGATTTTTGTCACATTAAAAGGTAAAAAAAAGAAGTAGGCTGTGAAGAAATTTTTATTAGTGATTTAATTCTAAAAAAATTATAGTGACAATTTTTGTCACTTATTTACTGCTTTAGCATTTCGAATAAATTTAAAATACTTATAAGCTTTTGTTTTTTAATAAAAATAAAAGTTGGCATGGTTGCTGCAATATATTCTATAGCTCAAAAAGCTTATATAAAAACATACATACAATCTTTGGGGAAAAGGCTATGAATGCACAAAAAGGTTTTACATTAATTGAACTCATGATCGTGGTTGCCATTATTGGTATTTTGGCAGCATTTTCGATTCCTGCATATCAAGATTATATTGCACGTTCTCAGGTCGCAGAAGGTATCAGTTTGGGAGATGGCCTGAAATCAGATATTGCTGATAATTTACAAAATAATCAATGTGAGCCGACTAGCGGTTTATCGGTAACAGGTAAATATAGTAGTGTAGAAGTAGAAGGTGATACTAAAAACGCTACCGCAACAACTACAGGATGTCAGATTAAAATTACTTATGCTACTACTGGTACATCTGGGAAAATTGCAGGTAAAATTTTAGTGTTAGATGTACTTAGTAACGGAACGCTGAAAAAACAGGCTACTGGTACAGATTTGGATGAGAAATATACACCTAAAGGTGTTTTATAAGAACATGAAAGCAAGAGCATTTAATATGCTCTTGCTTTTTGCTGAAAAGGGTAATAAGGAAATATTTAAATTACTAAAGTGATTGTTAATTAAAAAATATAAATAAAAACAAATATATAAATGCGAGCCTGTAAATTATTTTGTGTAAGTTCCATTTTTTATAAATGATCTTTTAATCGATCATCGAACTGAATCGTAAACCAATTCATTGCTAAACGCCAATTTTGAATTGGCATCGTCCATTTCTTCGCAGCATTTGATGTTGCTAAGTAAATGACCTTCTTTACTGAGTCATCAGATGAAAAGATTTTCCTTTTCTTCGTTGAATGGCGTATTACGCTATTCAACGACTCAATCGCATTTGTTGTATAAAT